>NZ_JAHCZE010000029.1:0-21452 GCF_018501205.1 Campylobacter sp. 2018MI01
AAAGTATTGTAAAAATTTATGATTTAATTTTTTCCGAATTTAAAATAAAATTCGGAAAAAATTATTATTCAACAATATTAATTATGAGCGAGTTTTATAAAATTTTTATTAATTTTTTGAGATTTAATACTTTTTGCTTATATCAACAAATAGATTTTATACAAAATACTATTTTATTGATTATTAATTTTATTAGTGATTTTGTTTCATACTGAGTATTATTAATAATTTTCTAATTTTTACTTTTTTACATATATTTTTCTATATATCTTATCATAATGAGTAAAAATTTATATTAGTATATTTTAAAATAAATTTAGTATTTTATAGTTCATAATTTTTATTTTTATCTTTTTAAAAAAGACAAAAAATATGAAAAAATTTATTTTTTCTTGACAAATAAACTTATATTAAATACACTTGCGAACCTATTTTAGTTTTTGTGATACTTATCACATGTTCTTTAATGGGTTGGCTTAAATGCCAACGAGTTCTTTTAAAAGGAAAAATTATGGAAAGAATTAGGTTAAAGTTAAAAGCTTATGACCATAGGGTTCTAGATCGTACAGTTGCGGCAATTGTTGAAGCCGTTAAGAGAACTGGTGCTGAAATTAGAGGTCCAGTGCCAATGCCTACAAAAATAAAGCGTTATACCGTTTTAAGATCTCCGCACATCAATAAAGATTCAAGAGAACAATTTGAAATGAGAATTCACGCTCGTATGATTGATATTTTGGCTGCTACTACTGACACCGTTGATAGCTTAACAAAGCTTGATTTGGCACCAGAAGTTAATGTTGAAGTTCGTGCAATGGGCAAGTAAGGATAGAGTATGGAATATATTGTTGAAAAAATCGGAATGAGTAGAACAATTAACACATCTAGCACTCCTGTAACATTACTTAAGTTAGTAAAAACAAAAGTTTGCGAACTTAAAGATGGTAAAGCTATCGTTGCTTACGCACAAGGTAAACATCAAAACAAGTGCATAGCAGGTCAGCAAAAAAAATACAGCCTAAGTGCAGAGTTTAACAAATTTGCTAGTTTAGAAGTAGCAAATAAAGAAGCAGGTGACATTGACACTACACCTTTAGCTGAAGCAAAAGTTTTAAAAGTAAGCTTTAATTCAAAAGGTAGAGGTTTTGCAGGTGTTATTAAAAGACACGGATTTGCAGGTGGTCCAGCAAGTCATGGTAGCCGTTTTCACAGACGCTCAGGTTCTATAGGTAACCGCGAGTGGCCAGGTCGTGTTCAAAAAGGACGCAAAATGGCGGGTCATTTTGGTAATGAATTAGTTACTGTTAAAAATGAAGTTGTTTCATTTGACGCTGAAAATGGTGTTTTAGTATTAAAAGGTAGCGTTGCAGGTTATAATGGTGCAATGGGTAAAGTAAGGATTGTAAAATGAAAGTATGCGTATTAAACGATAAATTTGAAAAAGCTAGCGAGCTTGATTTACCAGCAAGATACGCTGAAGTAAATCCTCATAACCTTTATTTATATGTAAAATCATATCAAGCTAGCATGAGAGCAAATACAGCTCATACTAAAGGTAGAAGTGATGTTAGCGGTGGTGGTAAAAAACCATGGAGACAAAAAGGTCGTGGCGGTGCTCGTGCAGGTTCAACTAGAACTAACGTATGGGTAGGTGGTGCAGTTGCATTTGGTCCAACAAATAATAGAAACTATTTTCAAAAAGTAAATAAAAAGCAAAAGAGATTAGCATTTGAAAGAGCTTTAGCTGATAAAGCAAATGCAAACGCAATATTTGCAGTAGATAATATAGTTATTGAAAGTGGTAAAACAAAAGATGCAAGAGCTATGATTAATAAAATAGGTGTTAAAGATGCTTTAATAGTTAAATCATTATTAGATGAAAAAACATTATTAGCATTTAGAAATCTTGCAAATTGTTATGTTGTTGATATTACTGAAGTAAATGCTTATTTATTAAGTATATTTAACTCAGTTATTATTGAAAAAGATGCTTTAGCATCAATTACGAAAGAGGGCTAAGATGGCTGATATCACAGATATAAAAAATATAGTTTATACAGAAAAAACTTTAGGCCTTCAAGAAAGTGGCGTAGTAGTTATTCAAGCTAGCCCTAAAATGACAAAAAATGGTCTAAAGCAAGTGTTAAGAGAATATTTTGGTATCGTTCCTTTAAAAATAAATTCATTAAGAATGGATGGAAAAGTTAAAAGATTTAGAGGAATTGAAGGCCAAAGAAGTGACTTTAAAAAGTTTTATGTAAAGCTACCTGAGGGTGCTAGTTTAGAGAATAAGGAAGGCTAAGATGGCTATTAAAACTTATAAACCATATACCCCAAGCAGAAGATATATTACAGGTGTAAGTAGCGATGATATTACAGCAAAAGCTAGTGTTCGCTCATTACTTGTAAAACTTCCAGCTGCAGCAGGTAGAAATAACAACGGAAGAATAACAAGTCGCCATAAAGAAGCAGGTGCCAAAAAACTATATCGTATCATTGATTTCAAAAGAAATAAATTTGGAATTGAAGGTCGTGTAGAAGCTATTGAGTATGACCCATACAGAAATTGCCGTATTGCATTAATTGCTTATAAAGATGGTGAAAAAAGATATATTATCCAACCTCGTGGTTTAGCAGTAAATGACATTGTTTGTTCGGCTGCTGAAGGTTTAGATATTAAACCAGGAAATGCTATGAAATTAAAATCAATTCCTGTAGGTACAATTATCCATAACCTTGAGTTAAAACCAGGTAAAGGTGGACAAATGATTCGTTCAGCAGGTTCTTTTGCTCAATTAATGGGTAAAGAGGAAAAATATGTAATCGTTCGCTTACAATCAGGTGAAATGAGAAGAGTATTAGCTGAATGTATGGCTAGTATTGGTGAAGTTGGTAATGAAGATTGGGCTAACGTTACAATCGGTAAAGCAGGACGCAATAGACATAGAGGTATTCGCCCACAAACTCGTGGTAGTGCAATGAACCCAGTAGATCACCCACATGGTGGTGGTGAGGGTAAAAAGAACTCAGGTCGTCACCCAGTAACACCTTGGGGTAAACCAACTAAAGGTGCTAAGACTCGCCGTAAAAAGGCTAGCGATAAGCTAATAATATCAAGAAGAAAAGGAAAATAAGATGGCTAGATCATTAAAAAAAGGTCCTTTTGTTGATTCTCATGTTATGAAAAAAGTTATCGCAGCAAAAAAAGCTAACGATAATAAACCAATTAAAACTTGGTCAAGAAGAAGCACTATAACTCCTGATATGATCGGTCTTACTTTTAACGTTCATAATGGTAAAAGCTTTATTCCAGTATATGTAACTGAAAATCACATAGGTTATAAATTAGGTGAATTTGCACCAACTCGCACATTTAAAGGCCACAAAGGTTCTGTGCAGAAGAAAATTGGAAAATAAGGGGTAGTAGATGAGTAAAGCATTAATTAAATTCATAAGACTATCACCAACTAAGGCAAGATTGTTAGCAAGAGAAGTTCAAGGAATGAATGCTGAATTAGCAATGGCTAGTTTAAAATTTATGCCAAATAAAGCAGCAAAATACATTTCTAATGCAATTTCAAGTGCTGTTGCAAATGGTGGATATGAGCCAAGTGAAGTTGTAGTAAGTTCATGCCGTGTTGATGCAGGTGCAGTTCTAAAAAGAATTAGACCAAGAGCAAGAGGTAGTGCAAGTCGCATTAGAAAACCAACTGCTCATATTATGGTTGAAGTAAGCAGAGCAAAAACTGAAAGTAAGGAAAGCTAAAATGGGACAAAAAGTAAATCCGATCGGTCTTAGACTAGGAATTAATAGAAATTGGGAATCAAGATGGTTTCCAGCTAAAGCTAGTTTAGCACAAAGCATAGGCGAAGATTATAAAATCCGTGCTTTTCTTAAAAAAGAGCTATACTATGCAGGCGTTAGTCAAATAATAATAGAAAGAACTGCTAAGAAATTAAGAGTTACTGTAGTTGCAGCTCGTCCTGGAATTATCATTGGTAAAAAAGGTAGTGATGTTGAAGTAATTAAAACAAAACTACAAAAAATTATCAATAAAGAAGTAAATCTTAATATTAAAGAAGAGCGTCGTGCTAATGCATCAGCTCAATTAGCAGCAGAAAGTGTTGCAACTCAACTTGAAAAGCGTGTTGCTTTCCGCCGTGCTATGAAAAAAGTTATTCAAAATGCACAAAAAGCAGGAGCAAAAGGTATTAAAGTTAGCGTTGCAGGTCGTTTAGGTGGTGCTGAAATGGCTAGAACAGAGTGGTATCTTGAAGGTCGTGTGCCTTTACATACTTTAAGAGCAAAAATTGATTATGGTTTTGCTGAAGCTCATACAACTTATGGAAACATAGGTATTAAAGTATGGATATTCAAAGGTGAGGTATTACATAAAGGTGTTCAAGCTGATAAAACTGAAGAGCCAGCAGCAAAGAAGACAAGAAGAACCAGAAGAGGTAAATAATTATGTTGATGCCAAAAAGAACAAAATTTAGAAAAATGATGAAAGGCCGCAATCGTGGCTATGCTTGCCGTGGCACAAAACTTGCTCTAGGTGATTATGCTTTAAAAGCTACTGAGGGTGGTAGAGTTAATTCACGCCAAATTGAAGCAGCTCGTATTGCTCTAACTCGTCATGTTAAAAGACAAGGTAAATCATGGATAAGAGTATTCCCAGATAAACCTTTAACTAAAAAACCACTTGAAACAAGGATGGGTAAAGGTAAAGGTAGTGTTGAAGAATGGGTAATGAATATTCAACCAGGCAGAATTCTTTTTGAAATGACAGGCGTTAGTGAAGATATGGCTAGAGAAGCTCTTGCACTTGCTATGAGTAAATTACCATTTAAAACTAAGTTCGTTACAAGAGAGAGTGAAAATGAAATATACTGAGCTAAAAGATAAAACAGCAGAAGAATTAAATGCTATGTTAAAAGAGAAAAAGGTGCTTTTATTTACACTAAAACAAAAGCTTAAAACGATGCAGCTTACAAATACAAATGAGCTTCGCGTAGTAAGAAAAGATATTGCTAAAATCAATACTGCAATATCAGCTATGAAATAAGGGGCTAATTATGAGTTTTAAAAGAGAAATACAAGGCGTAATCGTTGCAAAATCAGGTGATAAAACAGTTAGCGTTCTAGTTGAACGTAAAGTTGTTCACCCAAGATATAGAAAGATTGTAAAACGCTTTAAAAAATATTTAGTTCATGATGAAAAAAATACTGCTAATGTTGGCGATACAGTTGTGGCAATTGAATGCAGACCATTGTCAAAACGCAAATCTTTTCGTCTTAAAACAATCTTAGCAGCAGGAGTTGAGTAATGATTCAAAGTTTTACAAGGCTTGTAGTTGCTGATAATAGCGGCGCAAAAGAAATTATGTGTATAAAAGTATTAGGTGGTAGCAAGAGAAGATATGCTACTGTAGGTGATGTTATAGTTGCATCTGTTAAAAAAGCTTTACCAAATGGTAAAATTAAAAAAGGTCAAGTAGTTAAAGCTGTAATCGTAAGAACTAAAAAAGAAGTTCAAAGAGAAAATGGCTCATTAATTCGTTTTGATGAAAATGCAGCAGTTATTTTAGATGCTAAAAGAGAGCCAGTTGGAACTCGTATTTTCGGGCCAGTTGGTAGAGAAGTAAGATATGGTGGCTTTATGAAAATTGTTTCACTAGCTCCGGAGGTTTTATAATGGCTGTTAAATTTAAAATTAAAAAAGGTGATAATGTAAAAATTATCGCAGGTGATGATAAAGGTAAAACAGGTGTTGTAAAGGCAGTTTTTCCTAAGAAAAATCAAGTAATCGTTGAAGGTTGCAAAATTGCTAAGAAAGCAGTTAAACCAAGCGAGCAAAATCCACAAGGTGGTTTTGTAAATAAGGAAATGCCTATGGATATTTCAAATGTAGCAAAGGTGGAGGCATAATATGAGATTAAAAGAAAAATATGTTAATAGCATTAAGCCTGCTATTGCTAAAGAATTTGATATTAAAAATCCTATGTTAATTCCTGCTATTGAAAAAATTGTAATTAGCGTTGGTTTAGGTGCTGAATTTACTAAAGATCAAAAAGTATTACAAAGCATTGTTGATACAATTAGTTTAATTTCAGGACAAAAAGCAGTTGTAACTAAAGCTAAAAAATCAGTTGCTGGTTTTAAAGTAAGAGATGGTTTCCCTGTTGGTGTAATGGTAACTTTAAGAAAAGACAATATGTATGCATTTTTAGATAAGTTAATTTCTATTGCATTACCAAGAGTTAAAGACTTTAGAGGCCTAAGTAGAGATGGTTTTGATGGTCGTGGAAATTATAGCTTCGGTTTAAATGAACAATTAATGTTCCCTGAAGTTGTATATGACCAAATTTTAAGAACCCATGGTATGAATATAAATGTTGTAACAACAGCAAATAGCGATAAAGAGGCATTAAGATTATTAGAATTATTCGGTGTGCCTTTCACAAAAGGAAAGTAATATGGCAAAAAAATCAATGATAGCAAAAGCTGCTCGTCCAGCTAAGTTTAAAGTTAGAGCTTATACAAGATGCCAAATTTGTGGTCGTCCACACTCAGTATATAGAGATTTTGGAATTTGCCGTGTGTGCCTAAGAAAAATGGCTAATGAAGGATTAATTCCTGGTCTTAAGAAAGCTAGCTGGTAAGGAGAAGTTATGATTAACGATTTAATTTCAGATTCACTAACTCGTATTAGAAATGCAGCACTTCGTAAATTAGATACAACAAAATTACTACATTCAAAAGTTGTAGAATCTATTGTTGATATTTTTAAAGCGAAAGGTTATATTGAAGATTATAGCGTTGTTGAAGAAGATAAAAAGAAATTCATCAATGTAGTTTTAAAATATGATGAAAAAGGCAAAAGCGTTATTAATGAAATAAAGCGTGTTAGCAAACCTGGTCGTAGAGTTTACCGTGGTAAAGATGAAATCAAAAGATTTAAAAACGGTTATGGAACAATAGTTGTAAGTACAAGCAAAGGTGTTATTAGCAATGAAGTTGCTTATAAAGAAGGCATCGGTGGCGAAGTACTTTGCACTATTTGGTAATTAATGCTTTTTATGGCATTCGGAAAGCTTAAGCTTTCCCTAGACAAATAAAAAGGAAAAATATGTCAAGAATAGGAAAACAACCAATTGAAATTCCAGCTGGAATTTCAGCTAAAGTAGATGGTAATGTTCTTAGTTTTACTAAAGGAAATGTAAAAAAAGAACTTGATTTTAAAGGCCATGTAAATGTAGAAGTTAAAGACAATCAAGTAGTATTCACTCCAAAAAGTGATGATAGAAGTTCAAGAGCTTATTGGGGAACTTACAGAGCTTTAGCTAATAATATAGTAATAGGTCTTACTCAAGGATTTAAAAAAGTATTAGAAATAAATGGTGTTGGATATAAAGCTGCAATGAAAGGTAAAACTTTAGAAATGGCTTTAGGTTACTCACATCCAGTAATTTTTGATGCTCCAGAAGGCATTGAAATAGCAGTTGAGAAAAATACTATCGTAATTACAGGTGCTGATAAGCAAGTAGTAGGTCAAGTTGCAGCTAAAATTCGTGAATTTAGACCACCTGAGCCATATAAAGGTAAAGGTATTAAGTATTCAGATGAGCGTATTATTCGCAAAGCTGGTAAAACATCTAAGAAGTAAGGGATAAATAATGAGAGCAAATATCTTAAAAAGAAAATTATCTCTTAGAATTAAGAGAAAAAAGAGAATTCGTGCAAAAATTAGCGGTTGTGCAACTTTACCAAGAGTATCTATTTTTAAATCAAATAGAACGCTTTATGTTCAAGCAATTGATGATGTAAAAGCTCACACAATAGCTAGCGTAAATGGTAAAAAATTAGGCATTAAAGCAAATATTGAAGGTGCTAAGAAATTAGCAGCTGAATTTGCAAAAAGCTTAAAAGCAGCAAAAATTGAAGAAGCAGTTTTTGATAGAAATGGTTATTTATACCATGGTGTTGTAGCAGCTTTTGCTGATGCTTTAAGAGAAAACGGTATCAAACTATAAGGATAAATTATGGAAAAATATAATAGAGAAGAATTTGAAGAAGTAATTGTTGATATCGGTAGAGTTACAAAGGTTGTTAAAGGTGGTCGCCGCTTTAGATTTACAGCACTTGTAATTGTAGGTAATAAAAATGGCCTTGTAGGTGTTGGTTATGGTAAAGCTAAAGAAGTTCCTGATGCTATTAAAAAAGCAGTAGATGATGCGTTCAAAAATATCATTTCAGTTAAACTTCGTGGCCAAACAATCCCACACGATATTGAAGTAAAATACAATGCAAGCCGTATTTTATTAAAACCTGCTAGCGAAGGTACTGGAGTTATCGCAGGTGGTTCAAGCCGTCCAATTATTGAACTTGCAGGTATTAAAGATATTCTTACAAAATCACTTGGTTCATCAAATCCAGGCAACGTTGTAAGAGCTACAATCAAAGCTTTAAGTATGTTGAAAGGATAAAAAATGGGACTTGAAAATTTACAAAAAGCAGCAGGCTCTACTCATAAAACAAAAAGAATAGGCCGTGGTCAAGGTTCTGGCTGGGGAAAAACTGCTACAAAAGGTGGTAAGGGTCAAACAGCTAGAAAAGGTTATAATGAAAAAAGAGGTTTTGAAGGTGGTCAGCAACCACTTCAAAGAAGATTACCTAAAGTTGGTTTTACTTCTAAGTTTGAAAAACCTTATGTAATTAATGTTGAAAAAGTTACAGCTATTAAAGAATTAAAAGAAATTACTTTTGAAAGCTTAAAAAGTGTTCATAAATTTTCTTCAAGCGTTAAGAAAATAAAATTAATTGGCGCAAGTGCTAGTTCATTAGTAGCAAAAATCAAAGACGAAAACATTAAAACTAGCGGAAGTAAATAATGAATAAAAATCTTGCCAATAAAATTTTTATAACATTGGCGCTTTTATTTGCTTACAGGATACTGGCTTACGTGCCAGTTCCTGGCGTAAATGTAGATGTAATTAAAGAATTTTTTGAATCAAACACAAATAATGCTTTAGGTATGTTTAATATGTTTAGTGGAAAAGCTGCTGAGCGTTTATCAATCATATCTTTAGGTATAATGCCTTATATTACTTCATCAATTATTATGGAATTACTTGCAGCAACATTTCCAAATATCGGTCGTATGAAAAAAGAACGCGATGGAATGGTTAAATATATGCAAATTATTCGTGTAGCAACTATTGTAATTACTTTAATTCAAAGTGTTGGAGTTTCAGTAGGGCTTCAAAGCTTACACTCAAGAACAGGTGAAGCTGCTATTATGATTGATTTTAATACATTTATAGCTTTAAGCGCTGCTAGTATGTTAGCTGGAACTATGTTGCTTATGTGGTTAGGCGAGCAAATTACTCAAAGAGGTATTGGCAATGGTATTTCATTAATTATTTTTGCTGGTATCGTTTCGGGAATTCCTAGTGCGATTTCTAGCACAATTAACCTTGTAAATACTGGTGAATTAAATTTCTTAGTAGTAATTGGTATTGCCTTAGTTATTATTGCAGCTATTGGTGCTATTATTTATGTAGAATTGGGAGAAAGAAGAATTCCAATTTCTTATAGTAGAAAAGTTTTAATGCAAAATCAAAATAAAAGAATTATGAATTATATTCCTATTAAATTAAATTTAAGTGGTGTAATTCCTCCAATTTTTGCTAGTGCAATTTTGACATTTCCTGCTACTGTTTTACAATCAAGTACAAATGAATACATTATGAAAATTAATGATATTTTCAATCCAAATGGTTATGTATTTCATATTTTTACATTCTTTTTTGTAATCTTTTTTGCATATTTTTACGCATCAATTGCATTTAATGCAAAAGATATTTCAGAAAACCTAAAAAAACAAGGTGGTTTTATTCCAGGTATTCGTCCAGGAGAAGGAACAGCTTTATATTTAAATGAAATTGCAAGTCGCTTGACATTAAGTGGCTCAATATATTTAGCAATTATCGCTACGCTTCCTTGGCTTTTAGCTAAATTTATGGGAGTTCCATTTTATTTTGGTGGAACATCAGTTTTAATTGTTGTTCAGGTAGCACTTGATACAATGAGAAAAATTGAAGCTCAAATGTATGTGAATAAATATCAAACCTTAAGTGCAGTAGGCTTATGATTATAAATAGGCAAATATTTTTGCCGATTATTTTGGCTATATTTTTTGTGGCTTGTTCGCAAAATATAGCCAACAATAACTATGAAAACTATCAAAATAAAATCAATGGTGTAGTATTAATTGATGATGTTTATTCTAATTATCCAGCACAAATGTTTACTCCTAATGCTATTTTTGATACTAAATTGGATATAGAAAAATTACAACAAACAAATAAAATTGTAGAGCGTATTTTAAATTCTTCAAGTGAGTGGAGATATACTCCTTATAGACTTGGCGGCACTAATAAAAACAAAGGTGCGGATTGTTCTTTTTTTACTCAAGAGATTTATAAACAAGTATATGGATTTAATCTAAGTAGAAGCACAAAAGAACAAAGATTAGGTGGTAAAAAAGTTTCAAAATCTAAGCTTAAAGCAGGAGACTTAGTGTTCTTTAGAACAGATGGACCTTTTGGCTTACATGTTGGAATTTATCTTGAAAATAACAATTTTATACATTTATCTTCAAAAGGTGGAACAAGAATTCAAAGCCTTAATGTAAGATATTGGAATACAAGATATTTAGATGCAAGAAGGTATATAAATGCTAAATAAAATAGCAATTTTTGATAGTGGTGTAGGTGGGCTTGGAACTTTAAAATTATTAGTAAAAAGCCGTGTAGCAAAAGAAATAATTTATTATGCTGATAATAAAAATGTCCCATTTGGAACTAAAAGCAAAGAAGAAATTTTAAAAATAGGTCAGAATGCAATTGATTATTTAACAAGTTTAAATGTAGATTTGATTATTTTAGCTTGTAACACGGTTAGCTCAATTTTAAGCGAGCTAAATGTAACTATTAAAGTTCTTCCTATAAGTGATTATGGTATTTTAGGGCTTAGTCAAATTGCTAATAATCAAAATTCTTTAGTAGTAGCTACAAAAGCAACTCTTAGCTCAGGGCTTTATCAAAACGCTTGTAAAAAATATAATATAAAAGCTGATTTTATAAGTCCTATTTCTTTTGTTCCTATTGTTGAGAGTATGGATTATTCTAAAGCGAGTGAAGATTTTGCAAATTATTTTAATAAAAATAATTATGATTATATTCTTTATGCTTGTACTCATTATCCATTTTTAGAGCAAGAATTTAAAACTTATTTTCCTAAAGCCACATTGATTGACCCAGCAAAAATTTTAGCACAAACTATGCAAGATGAATTTTTTAATAAAGATTTTAAATCAGAAATTATAATTGATTTTAGAGCTAGTAAAGATACTAAGATATTAAAAGATTTTTATGAAAGGATTAAAAATGTATGAGATTTTAGTAAGACCTTGTGGAGATTACGCTACAAATTGTTATATCGTAAAGCACGAATTAGGAGATATTGTAATAGACCCAGGCAAAGGTGCTTTAAGTTTTATTAAAGAAAACTCAAACAAAGTTCTAGCGATTTTAAACACTCACGGACACCACGACCACATATGGGACAATAAATTAGTAGCACAAGAATTTAACGCTCCTTTATATACCCCAAAAGATGATATATTTATGTTAAAAAATCCTTTTTATGGTTTTTTACCAAGCGATGATATAGCAATAGCCGTTGAAGACAAAGAAGAATTAGTGTTTAATGGTTTAAAATTTACTTTTCATCATTTTGCAGGTCATACTCCAGGTTGTTCTATGATTGAATTTGATGATGTTTATTTTAGTGGGGATTTTTTATTTGAAAGAAGTATAGGCAGATGGGATTTTGAGTTCTCAAATGCTGATGATATGGTAAATAGTCTTGAAAAAGCAAAGAATTTAAAAGATGATTTTTATTTACTACCAGGTCATGGAAATCAAACAAAAGTTAGTTTAGAAAAACCACATTTTGATTCTTGGATAAGATACATTAAGCAATGTTAATAATAGAATTAATTTTAGTATTTTTTGGTTTGATGGCTTGGTTTTTTCAAAAAGCATCACCAAAAAATGAAAAAATAGAAAGACTTAGTAGAAAATGTCCTTGCACAAGAATGGCTAATACTGGGCTTTTAACTAAAATATTTCTTTATTCAGCCATTGGTATAATTATAATTAATGCTTCAATGTTAGACTATGTGGGTTTTAATAAAGATAATATCTCTCAATTTATAATAGCCCTAGTGCTTGTATTTTTGGGGTATAAAGTAAGAAAGGATGAATATGATAGAAATTAAAAAACCAGCAGAAATAGAAAAATTAAGAGTAGCTAATAAAATGGTTGCAAAAACGCTAGATTATCTTGAAACTTTAATAAAACCAGGAATTTCTTTAAAAGAATTAGATAAAGCTGCAGAAGATTATATCTTAAGTCTTGGTGCAAAACCAGCTTTTAAAGGGCTTTATGGTTTTCCAGGTGCAATTTGTGTTAGTCTTAATGAAACTTGCATTCATGGAATTCCTGATGATAGAGTTTTAAAAGAAGGCGATATTGTAAGCTGTGATGTTGGAACTTTCATAGATGGATATTATGGCGACGCTGCTAGGACTTATGGTGTTGGCAAAATCTCTAAAAAAGATGAAGAATTAATTGCTTGTAGCAAGGATTGTTTGTTAAATGCAATAAGTCATATTAAAGATGGTATGAGATTTAAAGAGCTTAGCAAGATTTTAGAAGACTTTATTCGCTCTCGTGGTTTTGTTCCACTAGAAGGATTTTGCGGACACGGCATTGGTAGAAAACCACACGCAGAGCCTGAAATACCAAACTATCTACACCCAAATGATAGTATTAAAAATGGTCCAAAGATTAAAAATGGAATGGTATTTTGTATAGAGCCTATGATTTGTCAAAAAGATGGAAGACCTAAAAATCTAAAAGGTATGTGGGAAACTGCTTCAGCAGATGGGTTAAATACTGCTCATTATGAACACTGCGTAGCTATTGTAAATGGAAGAGCCGAGATTTTATCAATTAATGAGTAAATTATGGATGCGAAAATAATTAAATCTAAATTAGATTTTAGCAGTGTTTTGTATTTTGTATTTATTTATTTGATTATTGCAATAACACAAGGAGCTTTTAAAGCAGGCTTTGTTTATTTAGGCATATTTTTCTCAATTTTGCTTGTGATTTATATTTATGATATGCCTATAATTAAAGTGATTTTGTATAAAGATAAAATTGGAGTTAGATTTATATTTTTTACAAAATACATAAAACTAAGCGATATTAAAAGCTATAAAAGAAAAAAGAGATTTTTAAAAATCAAAACCAATGGCTTATTTTATTCAAATATAAAATTAAGAAATTTTCATACAAATAGCCTTGATGAAATAGAGCAACACTTAAATGCTATAAATGAATAAAAATTGTGGAATTTAAATTAGGAAATTATCCTAATTTAAATTCTTTATTCAACCGTTACGCTTTTTGCTAGATTTCTTGGCATATCTACATTTGCACCAACACGATTTGTAATTTCTAGTGCAAATAATTGCATAATTACCATCATTTCAAAAAACTCGCTTAGATAATGTTCTTGTTCGCTTGTTTTTATAAAATCATCAGCTTCGCTAAACTCAATAGGAGAAATTGCTAAAATATTTGCATCTCTTGCACTTAATTCTAAGACATTTGAGCGAGTTTTATCATATAAAATATTTTTTGGCATAAATGCTATTGTAAATAATTCGCTATCAGCAAGTGCAATAGGACCATGTTTCATCTCTCCTGCTGCGTAGCCTTCTGCGTGCATATAGCTTATTTCTTTTAATTTTAATGCTGCTTCAAGTGCAAGTGGATAAAATAAATCTCTACCTATAAAGAAAAATCCGTGTCCGTGTAAGTATCGCTTGCTTAAGCGTTTTAATTTATCGTGAGTATTTTTATTTACTTTTAATACATTAGATAAATCCTTAATAGCAAGTAATTCTTTTTTAATATCTAAATTAGGATTTTTATTTAAATACAATGCTAGTAGCCATAGATTTAGCATTTGAGCACAAAATGCTTTAGTGCTTGCTACGCTTTTTTCAATCCCTGCACGAATTAAAATACAATAATCAGCTTCTCTTGCTATGCTTGAATTATCAACATTGCATAATGCTAAAGTTTTAAGCCCAGCATTTTTTGCTATTTTTAAAGCTTCAAGAGTATCAGCTGTCTCGCCGCTTTGAGATATACAAACGAATAAAGCATTTTTATCTAAAAAGCCATTTTTATATCTAAACTCACTTGCTATTTCTACACGGCATTCAATATTAGCACTTCTTTCATAAATATAGCTAGATGCTAATGCTGCGTGATAGCTAGTGCCACAAGCGCAAATTATGATTTTACTAAAGTCTTGATTTAAATTCTTTAGCTCATCAAAACATACTTTATCATTAATAATTCTTCCTATTAATATATTTTGAACGATTTGGCTTTGCTCGTAGATTTCTTTTTCCATAAAAGTATCAAACCCATCTTTTAAAGCACTTTCTTTATCACAATTTAATTCTTTAAACTCAACAACGCCATTTAATAAATGGATTCCATTTTTATCTAAAAAGCCAAAATCCCCATCGTTTAAATAAGCAACTTGTTTGCAAATTCCAACCAACGGAGCATCACAAGATGCCATATAAAACTCACTATTATTTGAGCCTTTTCCTATTATTAGTGGTGCGTTTTTCTTAGCAAAAAATATAGTATTCGGAGCTTTTTTTGTGATTAATAATATTGCATAAGCTCCATCAATTTTTTTAATAACTTCACTAAAAGCTTTTTCAGGGCTTAAAGTATTTGCATATTTTTCAAACAAATGAACAACAACTTCTGTATCTGTTTGCGAATTAAAATGTGTGGTTTTTAGTTCTTCTTTTATTTCTTTATAATTTTCTATAATTCCATTGTGTATTATGCAAGAATATTCGCCGTAATGTGGATGAGAATTTGTATCATCAGGTTTTCCGTGTGTTGCCCAACGAGTATGACCTATAGCTACACCTTCATCATTAAAGTTTAAATTTTTCATAAAATTAACAAGATTTTCTAATTTTCCTGCCTTTTTAAAAAAGCTTAATTCATTATTTTCTAACACAGCCATACCTGCACTATCATATCCACGATATTCAAGCTCTTTTAATCCTTTTAATATAATTTCTTTTTTTTCTAATTGTCCTAAATATCCAATAATTCCGCACATTTTTAATCCTTTAATAATAAAAATTACGCTAATTTATAGTAAGTTGTTAAACAAAGATAAATATAATCACTTTTCTTTTTTAAGGATGGTAAATGGATATTTTAGAAGCGTTAGACGAAGGTAAAAGATTAAGCGAAGAAGATTGTTATAAGTTATACGATTTAGATTTGCAAGTCTTAGGATTTTACGCTAATAAAAAGAGATTAAAACTTCACGGAAAAAAAGTTTATTTTAATTGTAATCGTCACATAAATCCTACAAATATGTGCGTTGATACTTGTGCTTTTTGTGCATTTTCAGCTCATAGGCACAATCCAAATCCATATCATCTAACACACGAAGAAATCTTAAAAATAGTTGATGATACCGTTACTCGTGGGACAAAAGAAATACACATTGTTTCAGCTCACAATAAAAAAGGTGGTTGGGAATGGTATTTTGAGATTTTTAGAAAAATTAAAGATAAATACCCACATTTACATATTAAAGCAATGACAGCTGCTGAAATTAATTTTATTGCAAAGAGTTTTTTTGATGGAGATTATTCTGCAGTAATTGACAAAATGCTTGAATATGGAGTTGATTCTATGCCGGGTGGCGGTGCTGAAATTTTTGATGAAAAAGTTAGAAATGAGCTTTGTGCTAGCAAAGTTAGTTCTGATAATTGGCTTAAGATTCATGGGCTATGGCATCAAAAAGGAAAACAAAGTAATGCAACTATGCTTTTTGGACACATTGAAAGTCGTGAGAACAGAATTGACCATATGCTAAGACTAAGAAAACAACAAGATATTAGCAAAGGATTTAATGCTTTTATTCCGTTAGTATGGCAAAAAGACAATTCGTTTTTAAAGGATTTAAAACCGCTTGGAAGTATAGAAATTCTAAAAACTATTGCAATAGCAAGGCTTGTTTTAGACAATATTTCTCATATTAAAGCTTATTGGGCGACTTTAGGGTTAAACCTTGCAATGGTGGCTCAAGAATACGGAGCAGATGACCTTGATGGAACAATAGAAAAAGAAAATATCCAAAGTGCAGGTGGTGCAAAAAGTGCGAATGGCATTACGCTACAAGACTTCATAGACAATATCAAAACATCAAATTTAATTCCAATAGAAAGAGATAGTTTATATAATGAGATTAAGGAATATTGATTGAATTCTTTATATGTTTTTAGCTCCATTTTAAAAACATCATTCAAACTCATTATGCAATTAATATATGATTGCAAAAAATATACTTTCAAACAATTTAATCTAATAATTTCTTACTACAAACAAAAGGATACTGCTATGAGCTAGAATTTTTAATCTTATTGTGTTTAATCTTAGGTGCTTTACGCTAAATATTTTTTTATAAGGGAAAAAAATGGACTTTTTTAAGTTAAAAGAAAACAATACAAGTGTTAAAAATGAGTTTAATGGTGCTTTAGCAACATTTTTATCAATGCTTTATATTATTCCAACTAATGCTTTTATAGTAAGCAATACAGGGCTTAGTGTAGAAGCTTTAATGCTAGCAACTGCTTTAGTAACTATAATAGCAACTGCATTTACAGGACTTTTTGCAAATTCTCCAATAGCAATGAGTACAGGTATGGGGCTTAATGTATTTTTTACATTTTCAATGTGCAAAGGTCAAGGAATTCCTGTTGAAACTGCTTTAGGTGCTGTTTTTATAAGTGGTTTTATATTTTTAGTTCTTTCTTTTACAAATTTTCGTATTTTTATTTTAAAAAGTATTCCTGAAGATTTTCGCCGTGCTATAAGTGCTGGTATTGGGTGCTTTCTAGCGTTTATGGGGATGAATCAGGCTCATATTGTTACGGCTGATCCTGTAACTCTTTTAAAAATAGGTAATTTTGCAGACCCGAATGTGTTATTTTGTTTATTTGTATTATTTTTAATTGTTTGTTTTTGGGCTTGGAAGATTAAAGCAGGTTTTATTTTAGCGGTTTTAATAGGTAGTATTATCGCTTGGACTTTTGGAATAGGTGGAGCAAAATTACCAAGTGAATTTGTGGCAATTCCAAATTTTAGTGAAAAAGATGGGCTTATGAGTATTTTTGCAAAACTTGATATTATGAGTGCTTTAAGTTTATCGGTATTACCTGCAGTAATGACACTTTTTGTAACTCAATTATTTGATAGTATAGGCACGATTACTGGTGCTGGAATTAGGGGCGGAATATTTAAAAATAAGACAAAATCAGACGGAACTCTTGATGATAGTGGAGATAAAAAATTAGGTAAAACTATGATAGCTGATGCGGCAGGAACTTGTATCGGAGCAGTTATTGGCACATCAACCGCAACTGCATTTGTAGAAAGTAGTGCTGGTATAGAAAGTGGTGCTAGAACAGGACTTAGCAATATATTTTTAGCGGGAATGTTTTGTCTTTGCATATTCTTTTTACCATTTTTCCAAGCAATTCCTGTTAATGCTATTTATCCTATCTTGATAATGGTTGGAATTTTAATGTTTATGGAAGTTAGCAATATTGATTTTAAAGACCCTGCAAATAGTGTTGCTACGTTTTTTACAGTAATTATGATGCCATTTACTTACTCAATTACTACAGGTATTGCTTTTGGATTTATTTCTTATGTATTAGTTAGATTATTAAGAAAAGAATTTAATAAGCTAAGTAGTGGTATAATCGTTATCTCTATTATTTGTATGGCAGTGTTCTTGCTACAATTTATGAAATTTAATTAAAAGGTAAAACTATGTATAAATATACTTACGATGAATTTAAAAATGACTTTGAGCCGTTTGCAAAACGCATTCAAGATGAGTTCAACCCAGACGCTTTTGTAGGTGTTGCTCGTGGTGGTCTTACACTTACTCACGCATTATCAACTGCGCTTAAAAGCAGAAATGCTTTTGTATTAAATAGTATTCATTATGACGGGCAAAAAAAATTAGATACTATTGAAATTACTAATATTCCTGATTTAAGTAAAGCTAAAAAAGTTTTAATCATTGATGATATCGTAGATAGTGGTGAAAGTCTTGATGCAATTCGTAAAAAAATCTTAGAAATTTACCCACATTTAGAAGTTAAACTTGCTGTTATTTTTTATAAGCCAAGTGCTATTATAAAACCTGAATTTTGTGTAAAAGAAGCTAAAGAATGGATTAGTTTCTTTTGGGATTTTGAAGTATGATTTATGAAAATAGTTTTTGCTATATTAAACGCCACGAGAGTTCTATCCCGTGGCTAGAAATCCATGCAAAAGACGAATACAAAGAACTTAGTAATGATGAAGAAACAAGCCTAAAAATTTTTAAAATTGCTATGCTTATAGAAAAAGAAATGATTAATTTTTATAAGCCAACTAAGATTAATCACGCTTCATTTGCTAACTACTTGCCTAAAGCCCATTGGCATATAATGGCTAGATTTAGTGATGATGGATTTTATCCTGAATGTATGTGGGGTAAGCAATTAGGGGATTTAAAAGATTATAGAGCTAGTTTTGATGAATTTTGCGATATTTTAGTAGCTAAGTTAAAGAATTTTAAATAAGTAGAAATCATATTTAATTTTTACTTATTTAAAACATATTACTTTCTTAAATCTTTTAATAAAATCTTATTCTCTGCTGATATTTTTGCACTATAACTTATCTTTTGAAACATCATTGATAAAGTTTCATTATCTAATTTTTTAATTTTTAAAAAATTAAAAGTTTCATCAAAATTATTACTTAAAAGTTCGGTAAAATACCAAGCTCTAGCCATATTTACATAATATTCTTGACTTTTTATACTAAATATTTTTTCTAATTTTGTGGTATCACTGCTAAAATATCTTATAAAACATAAAATTCCAAATCTTTTTTCATATATTGCGCTAGATTCAATCCATTCGCATATGATTTGCTCTACCTTATCAAGATTATTATCAAAACACTTAGGTCTTATAGTATCGCAACTACACCAATTATCTATGATTTTTAATATTATTTTTAAATTCTTAACTACTAAATCATAATCATCTAACTCATTTAATACGTGTATGTAAAGTTGCATTTCATCAAAACTTTTAAAATTAGTATTTAATAAATAATCATTTAAATCATACTTTTTAATTATAGTTTTTGCATACCTTTTAAGCTTATTATTTCTAACTCCTATTATTTTATAGTTAGTAAATACTGATTTTTTGCAATAACTTTTATATATTTTATCTATATGTTTTTGTAAATATTCTTTAATTTTCATTATAGCTCTTTCGTTTTGTTTAAAAAAATAATCTTACTATAAATACTTTTACTAAGTATTAACCTAGCTTCTTTAAAATCATCGCAACTTAGACTAGTTTTTTACTCCTTGAGAGACTTAAACCCCTTGAGAAATCAAGGGGTTTTCCTTTTTTAAGAATAATTCAAATTACATTTTTTTAAAAATTTATATAACTTTAAGCTTAATTTTCAAAATTTATGCTACTATTCCCTTACATTTTTACAAAAAAAGGAGAAAAAATGAAATTAGTTAAATTAAGTTTAGCAGCAGTTGTTGCTGCAGGTTCGTTCTCATTCGCGAACGCAGTTGCTTTAGATGAAGCTATTCAAAATGTAGACCTATCAGGAATGTTAAGATATAGATATGATACAAAAAGATATGAAAGTGGAAACAAGTATAATACAGCACATAAGTATAAAGCTCAATTAAAATTTGGTGCTGATATAGCTGATAATTTTAAAGCTACAGCATTATTCCAATATGAAAACGCTGATAAGTCTTTTGGAAATGATGCGTATTTAAACGATAAAGAAACTTTTGCTGTAAGAGATGCTTACTTAACTTACACAAACTTTGATACTTCATTTATGTTCGGTAGAATGGAAATCGGCTCAATTTGGACTGATGATTTACTAGGAACAGGATTAAAAATAGTAAATAACAGCATTGAAAATGTAACTTTAGCAGCTTATGCATTTGATAATTATAACAATGATGAAGATTTAAGTAGCGTTTTATTTGTTAAAGATGAAAATGGTAAAAAATACGCTACAAGTAAGAACCTTTATGGTATAGCAGCAATTGCTAATTTTGACCCAGTAGCAGCTCAACTATGGGTTTCAAATATGGCTAGCTGGGGCACATTCTATGCAGTAGATTTCAATGTTGCTCTAGGTGACAAAGATGATTTCGCATACAATATTCACGCTCAATACGCAGGCAATAGCCTTAAAAAAGATAGAAAAGAAAGTTTAAGTGCTGCAAATGGTAACTTCTATGCAGTAGAAGCTGGTTTTGATGCATTCGGCTTAGATTTCAATGTAGGTTATGCTGGTTATGGTAAAAAAGATAAAGATACAATTAATAGTGTAGAAGATAGTGGTCAATTAATCAACTACGGTGAAATAGTAATGGATGGATACCAAGGTGATAAAGGTAAAAAAGATTTCGTATTCGGAACAATTGGCTATACATTTGAAGATGTAAGATTTGGTGTTGATATTATTAGCGGAACAAATAAAGTTGAAGGTGCTGAAAAAGAAAAATTATTTGAAGTTAAACCACAACTATCTTATAAATATAGCGACAAACTAAACTTCTCAGCATTCTATGCTTATGGAACATCAAAACAAGCTGATGATAAAACAACTGATAAACTAATCAGATTCCAAGCTAAATATACATTTTAATTAATTGCTAGGCTTTAAGCCTAGCTTTTTAAAGACTTAGAATGAAAAAAATTTTATTATTTTTATGTATTATAAATTCTATAAATGCAGTGACTACAGATGATTTATTAAATTATACTTTTAGTGATAATTTAGATATTAATTTAGGTAAAGAACTTTTTATAAATATTCATAAATGCAATTCTTGTCATGGAGATTTAGGAGATAAATCAAGCACTACATTTAAATCCTTAAACACTCATTCAGCATCTACTTTAAAATCAATGTTAAAATCTTACAAAAACGATAAAGATTTTGGAGGCAAAACAAGATTTGTTATGCAAAGATATGCAAATAAATTGTCAAATAAGGATATTGATAATATTATAGCTTATATAAAAGGTAAAGATAATTTAGAATTACCTAATTCAAAAAATATTGAACCTGCTAAAAAAACTAAAGATAATTTATATTTGGAATAAAATCTAAATATAAATTCCTATTTTAAAAC
>NZ_JAHCZE010000002.1:0-85540 GCF_018501205.1 Campylobacter sp. 2018MI01
CTATAAATCAAAATATAAAGCTTTGGTAATAATAAAAATATTGCTTTATATTTTTTAGTTTTTATGTGTAAATTATTGTTTTAAATTCTTTATTTTTTAATACTTAAAAAAATCAATATCAGTGAGATTTCAAGTGATTTTATGAGTAAAAAATACAATTAAATGCGTAAAAGTAACATTAAAAATAACTAAACTTTTAAGAAATTTGTGGATAAAAATTATAAATCTTAGCTATCTTTACCGCTTAGTAATTTGGCAAGATTTAAGAAATGGTTTAATAAAAACAATAACTTAGCAATTTAAATTTTCTTACTTTTAAAGAAAATTAAAATATTTTTATTTGAATTGTTATTTTAAATTCTTTATTTTTTGTATTTAGTAATGCGAGTGAATGAATAAAGATTATTATTTAATGGTTATTTTTGCTTCTTTATATCAAAAATTAAGCTTTGCATCATAATTTGAGTATATTTAGGCGATAAGATAAATGTATTTTGAAACTCTTTATGTTTAAACTCATTAAAAAATCCAATAAATAATATTTATTGGCAAGATAAAAAACATATAAAGATTTTGCACCTTTAAAATAGGTGCAAAATAAATTAAAAACTCTTTCTTAAAGTCATATTAAGCGAATAATCCACATTCAAATCACCAAAAAATGTCCTTTCAAACTCGGTCATTAGCCTTAAATTATTCGTAAAATTATAATTAAATGAAGCATTAGTTAGCATTCTTGTATCTTTTTTGCCTTCAATTTGTCTAATTACATTTAAATCTCTTATGGTTTTATCGCCGTTTTTAGCTAAATCAGCAGCAATTCCAACCCCAAATCTAAATCCAAATCTTGAATCTTCGCTACTTTGCTTACCAAAACTTAGCATTGTTTTTGTATTAAATGGAACGAATGATTTGCTTTCTAATTTTATATGCTCGGCTTTATTTTCAAGGCTAATCGCACTAACATAGCCACTAATTAGCTCAACGCTAGGCTCTAAATAATAATTATTCATATAAAATCTATTGCCTAATTCTACGCTTGCTACTACGCTTTTAGAATGATTATTCGCGTTAATATAAATTGCTTTATTATTGCCATTATTTAGCGTTAGAGTATAGTCATTTTTATAATCAACATATTTTGCAATCATATCAATATAAAAACCATTATTAAAAATAAAGCTTGAATAAAGTCCCCCGCCTATGCCTTTTACTTTACCTTCTAGCATATTTTTTGTATCTAGTTTATAAATTGAATTAGTAAAGATAATTCCCGCATAAGCATTGAAATCATCCATTTCGCTAATCTTATCAGCACCGATTTGTAATTCATAATATTTGGTCTTATTATCTTTTAGATACGAACTTGCTCCACCGAAATTCCTAATCCAAATTCCGCCATTTGCAACCTCATCTCTTAGCTCTCCCATACGCTTTTGCATATTGTTCCACTCTAAAACATAGTTAAAAAATGCTTGATTTAGCGTGTTTTTAGCTGTATTTATTGAACTTTCTTTCTCTCTTACGAAGAAGTATTCTTGATAATGGCCTTTTGTTTCTACATTGCTTGGATTGTTGCTAGGATTTGGGTCAAGCTCAACTATAACAGGCTCTTCTGGGTTATTTGGAGTGCTTGGCTCATCTGGTATTGTAGGCTCATTTGGAGTTGTTGGGGTATCTGGCTTAGGCTCAACTGGTTTAGTATCAGGCTCACTTGGTTCGTTTGGAGTGCTAGGAATACTAGGTTCGCTTGGATTATTAACATTAGGCTCATTTGGATTAATAGGCTCACTTGGAGTTGTGTCTGTGTTAGTTGGCGGAGTTGGTTTAGTATCAGGCTCACTTGGTTTATTTGGAGTACTTGGCTCATTTGGTGTTGGGCTTGGCTCTGGTGATGGAGTAGATGGTATTTTTTCAAGATACCATTTAGCTGTGCCGTTTTCAGCATAATATTTTACATTAGCTTTAAGGTCAGCAAATACTGAATCTTCACCTTTAATACCAAAATAATTTTCAGCCACTAAAGTATCATTAGCCAAACTTGCTAAAAGTATTTTATCATCTCCGTTTAAAAAGTCTTTTTGGATTAGCAAGGTATTATTAGCTCCACTTGTGCTTTTGCTTATATTTAAAGCATTAGTTTTGCTTTCGTAAATATATGTTGTATTGGTTGAGTTTAGGCTACTTGCGTTTATATTTGCATTAATCATTGCACCATTAAACTCAAGGCTAGAACTATCATCAGCTGTTATTGTGCCTTTAAAATCTGTGCCATTTAAAAGGCTTAGTTTTGAATTGGTTTTCAAATCAAAATTTGAATTAATTTTGATATTTTTAGCAATGCTTTTGCCTTTTGTTACTTCTTCTTGATATTTTAGATTATTATAATAACTTTCATTAGTATCACTACCCATAGTATCATTTGCTTTTATATTTTCTCCATCAAACCTATCTATATAAGCTAAATTATCGCCAATTTTAATGGTTGAAGAAATAGAATTAATGTTTTTAATATCCACATTTGAATGTTTTAAAATATCAAGACTAGCTTTATCTAAAGTTAGGCTAGCCATTTTATAATTTCTCTCTTCCCAATCTTCTTGGTCTAGCCTTGTAGGGGTAGTAAATATATCTTCTTTTAGCTTATCTTTTACATCTTGTGATACATAATTATGCACTATTGGATGACCTTGTAAAACTAAATTTCCGTTTTTAAATTCCATATTTTGAATATCTAAACCACCATCATAAACAGCGTATTTACCACTATTATTGTGATTTTGAATTATATTGATATTTCCTTTAATATTTCCGTGATAAATAATATTTGTAGGTTCTGTTGTAGCAAATTTATTGATTTCCAAAGTGCTTAAGTTAGTGCTAGTATTTGTTATCACTGCATTATTATCACTTGCATAAAAATTATTAAAATATTTTAAACTAGCACCATTTAAATCAAGCTTGCCTGCATTCTCGCCAAAATATAAATAATTTGTATTTATTTGATTGGCGTTATTTATCTTTAAACTTGAATTATTAGTCATATAAATACTACCAAAAGTTGTGCCTGAAGAATTTTTAAACTCAACTTCGCCCCCACCTATTCTAAGACCTGCATTGGGGCTACTTGAATATACATTTAGCTTGCCAGCTCCGATTTTATGTAAGAAATCATATTGAGTAGTCTTTGCATAATAATTTACGACCGAATTAGCACCTATATCAAGACCACCATGTAAAAAGTCAAAATTACCTTTAATATCATAAGTTAAATTATCTTTTATAATCAATGCACTAGAACCTAAATCAGCATTAGCACTAAGAGTTAAAGAACCACCATTTATATAAATATCCTTATCATTAGCCATTAAATCTAATCTTTGCTTATAAGCATCGTAATTTTTATTTAAACTGCTTATATAACCAGAATAATGGTGTTTAAAAGATAAAGCCCCCATTGTTTGTTCTACAAGATGATTTTTATCATCTTTTAAACCATCATTATTAAGTGTTAAATTAGCAGATGTAATAACACTATGAGCCTTATTAAAAATATCTAAAGTATTATTATTTACTAAATGATAATTTGTATAAGTACAAGATGTGCTATTTTCATTACAATTTGCAACACTAGCTACTCCTATCATATACCATTTTTTATCTACATTATCCCATACATATAAAGCACTTCCACTATCGCCTTTTGCGCCTGTGCTTGAAAAATTCAATAATTTATTCTGATTAAAATTAATTGTATAGATTCCAAATTCTTGTCTGAAACTTTCATTTTTATCTATGTTGTTTATAATTCCACCTGTAAAATACTTATTTGCATCAGCCAATTTATCTGATTTTACACTAAAATAATCGTATCCGTTTTTATTTATTGTTTCTACTGTGTTAATTTTTTGAAGACCTGTTCCACTCCTTACAAAAAGTGTATATCTAAAATTATCATATAAAGCTGCCTTACCACTTTTATCTTCAAAATTTGCTAAATCATTATTAATATCTGATGAATATGTTTTAAAAGCTTCGTAATTTGTATCTTTTCCATTTTCATCATAATATTTTATCGGAGCAATATCCGCTTTTTTATTAATATTAACCTTACCCATTCTAAGAGCTAAAAAATCATCTTTTCCACAAGTTCCTTGAGTACAAGTCCATTTATCAAAATTATTTGATGCACTTACAACAGTATTTAATACTCCACCAAATTGTAAAGCTGAATATTTATGCAAAGAATTTGCTTGGTCTCCAAAAATCATATGAGCTGCACTTAAAACCCTATTGCCACCTATATTTGTAAATTCTCCCCTTAAAATACCCGTTTTATTACTAGCACCAAAATCAATCATAGGCATAGGAGCAAAACTATCTACTTTTAAAGTCCCATCTTTAGAGCTTACGCTAAGCTCTGTTGTCCCTGCTTTAAATTTGCCTTTATTAGCACCAAAATCTAAATAATCTTGATACGAAAATCTACTATCAACGGCACTTGCATTTAAACTAGAATATAAAATACTTATTAAAATTATTGATTTTTTCAACATTTTTTTGCCTTTTTTTATAAAAAATAATCGTTATTTTATAATGTTTTTCTTAAATTAAAAATCATAGAATTTAAAAACGATATTTAAATTCTTTAAATCAAATTCTAAAAACAAATTATTCCTTAACTAACTTAAGATATTTTTCCAAATTACAAAGGATTTTAATGAAAGAAAAATTAGCAAAACTATATTTAACATTTTTTTATTCAGGTCTTAGTCCGTTTGCAAGTGGCACAATGGGGACTATTGCGGCATTACCATTTGCTTATTTGTTACTAATTTACACAGATAAAAGCACTTTAATGCTATTAAGTATTGCAATTTTTATTGCAAGTATTAAAATCATTGACGATTATGAAAAAACTCACGAACACGATGCTAAAGAAATAGTAATTGATGAGGTTTGTGGGGTTTTTTTGGCGATTGGTATGAGTTTTAACAACTCTTGGTGGCATTTTGCTTTAGCTTTTATCTTATTTAGGCTTTTTGATATAACTAAGCCAAGTATTATTGGTAAAGTTGATAAAAAGTTAAAAGGTGGCTTAGGCGTTATGCTTGATGATTTACTTGCAGGATTTTTTGCAGGTCTTTTATGCCTTGTAATTCAAGGAATTTATTTAAATTATTTAAAGGATTTATTATGAAAAAAAGTTTAATTTTATTAGCTTCTAGTGCGGCTTTTGCTTTAGATATTGGTGTAGTTTTACCACTTAGCGGTAGCGTTGCAGCGTATGGAAATGCGGCACTTAATGGAATAAAAGTAGCAAATGCAATGCAACCAACTTTAAAAAATGGAGAGCAAATCAATTTAAATATAGTTGATACAAAAGGCGATAAAATAGAAGCCATCACAGCAACTGAAAGAGTTTTACCAAAAGTTAGTGCAATAATTGGAGAAATGATTACTGCAAATACTATAGTGGTTATGAATACAGCTGAAGCGAAAAAAGTGCCTGTAATTGCACCAGCTGCTACAAATGATAAATTATTAAAAGGCAAAAATTACGCTGCTAGAGTGTGCTTTAATGATAGTTTTCAAGGCGAAGCTATGGCAAAATATTTATTAGCTCAAGGTAAAAAAACAGCAGTAATTGTAAAAGACCAAGCGACTGATTATTCACTAGGTTTATCAAAAGCTTACAAAAAAGAATTTGTTCAAGGTGGTGGAGAAATATTAAAAGAATTAATCATTACAAGTGGAGATAAAGATTTTAACGCTATTTCAGCTCAAATTGCTAGTTTAAATCCTGATGTAGTGTATTTGCCACTTTATTATCAAGAAGCAGCACTTTTTGTAAGACAAGCAAAAATAGCAGGTGTTAAAAGTATAATCGCTAGTGCTGATGGGGTTGCTGATGAGCAATTTATCAAACTTGCAGCAGAGTATTCAAACAATCATTTATATACAGATAGCTTTGATGCAAATGTTCCACCAACAGAACTTAGCAAAAAATATTTAGCAGAATATGCAAAAGCTTATAATGGAAGTCTTCCATCAAATTTTGCTGCAATGGGTGCTGATGCTTATTTTGTATTAGTAGAAGCTGCAAATCGTTGCGAGCAAATCACTAGCGAATGTATAAATCAAGAGATTAAAAAAACTAAAGATTACGAAGGCGTTAGTGGAATTATTAGCATAGATAGCACAGGAGAGACAAAAAGGTCTTTAATTATTAAAGAAGTAGTAAATGAAAACGCAGTTTATAAAGATAGCGTAAAGTAAGGGAGCAAAATGAAAAAAATATTATTTTCTTTAGCATTATTAACAAGTATGAGTGCTGATATTTTAAGAGTAGCAACAGCACCTAATTATCCGCCTTATGAATATTTAGAGAACAACGAATTAAAAGGCTTTGATGTTGATATTATTAAAGAAATTGCTAAAAGAAATAATTTAGAAGTGGAGTTTAAATATATGGATTTTGACGGATTAATCCCAAGTCTTAAGAGCAATAAAGTGGATTTAATCGGAGCAATTATGAAAAAAACTCCAGCAAGAGCTAAGGCAGTAGAATTTACAATTAATTTTAAAGATAGTTCTAATTATTTCATAAAAAGAATAGAAAATAATGAAAATCAAGAAATTAAAAATTGTAAAGATTTAGATTTTACTAATACGCTTTTTGGGGCTGAACTTGGCTCGGTGCAATATGATATAGCAAAAAAATCTAGCCAAAAAGAAGTAAAAGGCTTTGCAAATTCTAGCATTAGCATACTTTCATTACAAAGCAAAAAAATAGATGCTATAGTATTAGATAAGGTTGCTGCAGTTAATTTTTTAAATAAAAATCCTGATTTGCAAGTAGTTTGCGAGTATAAAGATGAAGACTCACAAGGATTTGCCGTAAATAAAGGTAATACAAAATTACTTGAGATAATAAATAAAAGCCTACAAGAAATGCTAGATGATGGCACAATAAATGAAATTAGTAAAAAGTATAAAATAAATTAATGCTAGTTCATATTTGTTGTAGCGTTGATTCGCACTTTTTTTTGCAAGAATTAAGAAAATTAATGCCTGATGAAGAACTCATCGGGTATTTTTATGACCCAAATATTCATCCTTTTAGCGAATATGAATTAAGATATTTTGATGTAGCAAGGTCTTGTAAAAAGCTTGGTATTAAGCTAATTAAAGGTGAATATGATTATGCTGAATGGTTTAATTATGTAAAAGGCTATGAAAATGAGCCTGAGCGTGGGAAGAGATGTTCTAAATGTTTTGATTTTAGAATGCAAAGTTCTGTTGAAATGGCTTTAAAATTAGGGCAAAAAACATTTACAACCACACTTTTATGCTCTCCTAAAAAAGATTTAGAGCAATTAAGAGTATCTATGCAAGAAGCTTTAAAAGGGACTGATTTAGAGTTTTTTTGCGTTGATTTTAGAAAAGATGGTGGAACTCAAAGGCAATTAAAATTAGCAAAAGATGATTTATTGTATCATCAAAATTATTGTGGCTGTATTTACGGCTTAGCTCAACAAAAAAGCGAAGAGCATTTGATAAAAGAATTAAGCTCAAGTATATATAAAAATCAAATTCTACCTGGCTCAATAGAAGAAAAATTGCAATTTTTTAAAAAAGTCGTAAGATTAGAAAGCAAAAATCAACAATTTAGCATTATTAGAGAAAAGTTTTTAAATTATCGTTTGCTTTATGCAAGAATTAAAGCTAATAAAAGTACCGCAAAAGCTTTTGTTTTGTTTTATTCGCATTTTAAATCACGCAAAATTAATCTAAGTCTTGACATAAGTAAAGAGCTAATAATGTGTAATAAAGATGAATTATGTGTAATATCGTTTAAAAAAGCGAATGAGTTTTTTAAATACGAAAATTATGAAGAATTTTTAAAAAATCCACCAAGTATTAAAAAGCAAATAAGTTTTAGAACAAAATTATTTAATCACTATAACCTAAGTCCTATTATAATTATTGAAAATATCCCCGAAAAAATTGAAATAATTGCAAAAAGCATAATTTTTGAGGATACTAGATTTATACAAGGAAATTAATGGAACTTAGCTCAAATGATTTAAATATTTTATTATTTATATCTTTTGTTGTTTTTTCATCGCCTTATATAGCAAAGCTTACTAGCTTACCTATTTTAGCGGTTGAAATTATTTTAGGAAGTATTGCTGGTGCTATTGGAATAATCACAAAAACACCTGCTTTTACCCTAGCTTCTCATATTGGATTTTGCTATTTAATGTTTATAGCAGGGCTTGAAGTAAGCCTTAAAGAATTTATAAAATTAAATGCAAATGAGCTAAAAAAAATATCTTTATTTTATTTAATTCTCTACGCTTTAGCTATTAGTATTTCATTGATACTAAAACTTAGCTTAGTAGTTGCAATAATAATTCCTGTTATGAGTATAGGGCTTATTAGTATTTTATATAAAGAATACGAAATTACTCCAAAATGGCTTAGTTTTACTATGGTTTTAGCAGCACTTGGCGAAGTAATAAGCATTGTTTTAATAACTCTTTTAAATAGCTTTTCAAACTCAAGTAGCACAATGCAAGTTGTTACTTCTGTATTGTCAATACTATTCTTTTTAGGGATTTTTGTTGTAATTTATTATATTTTTAATGCGATTTTTTGGTGGTTACCTTGGCTTAAAGAGATTTTAATGCCTGATTATGATAAAGCAGAGCGTAATGTAAGGCTTAGTCTTGCATTGTGGATGCTAGCAGTTGCTTTAATGCTTTATTTTGATTTTGAAATAGCTTTAGGAGCGTTTTTAGCTGGTATGTTTATATCTAGCTTTTTTGGGCATAAAAAGGATTTAGAGCATAAATTAAGCTCATTAGGACACCCTTTTTTAATACCTATATTTTTCGTATATGTTGGGCTAAGCCTTGATTTTAGCTTGGTTAATAAAGAGCTTATATTAATGTCATTTGCTATTATTCTTACTATGTTAGTTTGTAGAATAATTAGTTCTTTTGTATTTTATAAAGACTTTAAAATATCTTGTATTTTATTAGCTTTTACATCTTGTATGCCGCTTACTTTATTAATCGCAATTGCAACTTTAGGAATGAAATTAAACTTAATTGATAATTCTTTTTATTTAGCTTTGGTTTTATCATCTTTAATTGAAGCTGTCATATTTATGTGGGCTATTCCTAAAATTTCGTTACTTATTGAAACACATAAGCAAAAATCTAAGTAAGTTTTTTACAATATTTCACAAATTCCTTTTAAAATATACATAACTATTAAAAAAGGAGTTAAAAATGGAAAAAGCAAAATTAATTTACGATGGTAAAGAATTTGAATTTGATGTATTAAGTGGAACTAGAGGTGCAAAATCAATTGATTTTTCGTCTTTATATTCAAAAACAGGTGCATTTTCTTATGATGAAGGATTAACTAGCACTGCAACTTGTAAATCAAGTATTACTTATATAGATGGAGAAGCAGGAGAATTAAGGCATCGTGGTTATTCTATTGAATGGCTAGCAGAAAATAAAACTTTTTTAGATGTAGTGCATTTATTATTACATAAAGAATTACCAAGTCCTGAAAGATTAGAAGCATTTAGATACGAGCTTAAAAAAAGAAGCTTTATTCACGAAGGTATGCATAAATTATTTGACGCTTTCCCTGACAATGCTCATCCTATGGCAGTTATGCAAGCAGCAGTTGCAGCACTTTCAACATTTTATCCTGACCATTTAAATATGGATAAGCACGAAGATTATATGGAAATGGCAGCCAGAATCGTAGCAAAAATACCAACAATAGCCGCTAGTGCGTATCGCTATAAAAATGGCTTTCCTATGGCATATCCTAATCTTGATCGTGGATTTACCGAAAACTTTTTATATATGTTAAGAACATATCCATACGAGCATGTAAATCTAAGACCTATTGAGGTAAAAGCACTAGATACGGTTTTAATGCTTCATGCTGATCACGAACAAAATGCAAGCACAAGTGTAGTGCGTTCAGTCGGTAGCACTCACGCTCACCCATATAGCTGTATTAGTTCAGCAATTGGTGCATTGTGGGGACATGCACACGGGGGTGCTAATGAAGGTGTGATTAGAATGCTTGAGACAATTGGCACACCTGATAGAGTTGATGAGTTTATTAAAAGAGCAAAAGATAAGAATGATCCATTTAGACTAATGGGCTTTGGACATAGAGTTTATAAAAACTTTGACCCTAGAGCAAAAGTTCTTAAAAAATTAAGAGACCAATTGATTAGCGAAATTGGAATTGATGCAAACTTTGTAAAAGTTGCAACTAGAATTGAAGAAATCGCATTAAATGATGAGTATTTTGTAAGCCGTGGATTATATCCGAATGTTGATTTTCATAGCGGCTTAATCTTAAAAGCTCTAGGAATTCCAAATGAAATGTTTGCGGTATTATTCGTAGTAGGTAGAATTCCTGGCTGGATTTCACAACTAATTGAGCAAAAAGAAAGCCCATTAAAAATAGTTCGCCCAAGACAAATTTATATAGGCGATTAAAAGAATTTGAATTCGGAAATTCCGAATTCAAATCAATGCTTTAAAACTCTTAAAAAGCTTAATATTAAGGCATTTTAAAAATTATCAAAAGTTAAAAATTAATTATTATTGTTATATTCATTTTTACTAATATATTTTATAATGAAGAAAAATAAAAAAGGATTAAAAATGCGTATTAGACAACCACATATTCCTTATGTTTCAAATAAAATTTCAATAGATTTATTAAACTCAAAATTTGTAAAATTAGTAAATGGTTTAGAGCCAGTTAAAGAAGTAGTTTCAAAAATTATTACAGCCTTAGTATTAAAAGAAAAATCACTTGATGAGAAGGTAAATGAGATTTTAGCAGAGCAAGAAAGCCAAATGGATTTAATGCAAGTTGATAGAAAAAATATGTTTTGGTTACTTAAGAAAAAACTAGCAGATGAATATAAAATCCAAATGAATTATGAAGATAGATATAATGCCTTATCTCACGCTATTTTGGACGCTTTGGTTGATGAAGATTTAATCAATTTTAATGTATCAGAAAATAGAGTAAAAAATGTGATTTATTCAAGTATGATTGAATACTTAAAAACTTATGAAGATATTGAAGACCTAGTATTTGATAAAATTAATAATTACAAAAGAAAAATCGTTCCTGGTAGCGAAGAATACGATTTAATTTACGAAAAGCTTTATGAAGAAGAGCTTAAAAAAAGGAAGATGTTATAAACAATCTTCTTAGCACTTTTGTGCTAGGACTAGGTCTTAGTCTTACTCATTGTTTTTTTATGTGTGGTGGGATAATTCTTTTATTCAACCACAAAAAGAGTAATTTTTTTGATATTTTTATATATCATTTTAGTAGAATTTGTGCTTATATTTTAATAGGTCTTATAGCTTATTTTTTAGGTTATTTTTTAAATTCTTTAAACTTACAAGTATTTTTATATTTTATCTTAGGTGCTTTTTGCGTTATTTTAGGATTTGCTTTAATTGTTAAGGGACAACTACTAGCTTTTATAGAAAATCAATTCATATATAAAAAAATAATGGTATTTTTAAACAATAAAAAAACTTCAAAATATAAAGGCTTTATATTTGGTTTTTTAAATGGATTTTTTCCTTGTGGTTTAGTATATTTTTTCGTAGCAAAATCAATGATTGCAAAAAGCGTTAATGAAGCTTGGCTTAATATGTTAATTTTTGGGATTAGCACTCTTCCTGCTATGCTTTTAGGCTCTATATTTATAAATAAAATTAGAAAAATTAAAAATATTCAATATTTATTTTTTGCTTTAATTATTGTTTATGGATTTTATTTGTGCTTTTTAGCACTTAAATTAAGTAGGTAAAAATGTATAGATTAAATGAATATAAAAATGCAATTGAAAACACAAATATAGTTTCAAAAACAGATATAAATGGGATTATTACCTTTGTAAATGAAGAATTTTGCAATCTTTGTGGTTTTAGTGAAGATGAACTACTAGGACAAAATCACAATATTATCCGCCACCCTGATACGCCTAAGAGTGCTTTTAAAAAATTATGGGATACTATTTTAGCTGGGCGTGTTCATAAAGGAGTTGTTAAGAATAAAAAGAAAAATGGGGATTTTTTCTACGCACAAACAACAATAATTCCAATTTTTGATGAAGATGGAACAATATTTGAATTTATAGCTATTAGACACGATGTTACTAAGCTTTTTACCTTAAATGAAGAGCTTGTTGCAACTAAACAAAAGCTAATGCAATTAAATGAGAATTTAGAACAAGTCGTAGCTCAAAAGACAAATTCTTTAAAAATACTCAATGAGAATTTAGAAAAGAAAATAGAAGACGCAATAGCAATCAATAACGCTCAACAAAAAATAATATTTCAGCAAAATCGCCAAGTTATCTTAGGACAAATGCTAGAAAATATAGCTCATCAATGGAGACAACCTTTAAATGAATTATCTTTAGCTATTTATTTATTGCATAACGAAAAAAAAGATAAACATTATAAATTATGTCAAAAATTAATCCAAAATATGAGCCAAACTATTAATGATTTTAGGGACTTTATTAATCCTAATACGCCTTTAGAAAAGCATAATTTAATTAAAGTAATTAAGCATAGTTTATACATAAGCTATCAAGCATTGAAAAAAAATAATATAAAAACTACATTTGATATTGATGTTAAAAAATGCTGCTTGTTTTGTAATTTTAATGAATTAGTGCAAGTTCTTGTAAATATTATAAATAATGCTAAAGATGCTTTTTTAGAACAAGAACTAGATGATAAAATACTACATTTTAAAGTATTTAAAGAAAAAAAGAATTTGATTTTGCAAATTAGCGATAATGCAGGGGCAATTCCTTCTAATATAATAGAGCATATATTTGACCCATATTTTACAACTAAACACAAAAAACAAGGCGTAGGACTTGGGCTTTACATTTGTAAGCAAATTTTAAATAAAATAAATGCAGATATAAGATGTTTTAACAAGGGCAATTGTGCATATTTTGAACTTATTTTTAAAGGAGAAGAATGTTAAGTTTATTAATTGTTGAAGATGAGAAAAATATAGCTCATCTAATGGGAGATATTTTAGCACCTTTGTTTTATGAAGTGCATTACGCTCAAGATGGCTTAAGTGGATTAAATAAATTTAAAAAACTTCGTCCTGATATAGTAATTTGTGATGTATTAATGCCGCTAAAAGATGGTTTAAGCCTTGCAAAAAGCATTAAAGACCTAAGCCCAAATACGCCTATTATAGTAATTTCAGCCCATAGTGATAAAGAAAAATTACTAAAAGCTATTGATGTTAATGTGAATAAGTATTTAATCAAACCTGTAATTCCAGAAGAATTAATCGCAAGTGTAAAAAGCCTGGTTTCAAATATGAGTAAAGTTACTAAAATAGGTGATTATACGATTGATTATATGAAATCAACTTTTAAAACATTAGAATTTGAAGTTGAACTTACAAAAAAAGAATTAACTTTATTAAAAGCCCTTAGTGAGCCTATAGGAAAAGTTGTAAGTCTTGATGAAATAAAAGAGATTTGCTGGGGCAAAAGCGATGTAAAAGATGGTTCTGTAAGAACATTTATAAAGCGTTTTAGAGATAAATTGGGTGTAAATATTATAAAAAATATTACTTCAACAGGTTATAAAATAGTTTTATAATATAGAATTATCGTATTTAATACCCATTCTAATAAATATAGTATTAGAATTGCTTATATTAACACTTACAGCTTCATCGCCTGGAGTGTCTTTGCCTATTAATAGCGATTTCACAGAATCATAACTTAATAATGTAGAACATAATTCCCCTGGTTTTTCAATTTTTTTAACTATCAAAAAATCTCTAAAAGTGCTAAAGTGTAAGCATTTTTCAGATTTAACAAAAAACCACATATCCTTATCAAGCCCTACTTTAGTCATTAGTGGAATATCTATGAAATTTTCATTATTAGAATAATATGTATCTACATCATTAATCAATGTAGCTAAGTTTCTGATTGATTTTGACATTTCTGCTTCATTTTTTGAATTATATACCTTAAGACCTAGTAAAATAAGTAACGCAAGTACCACAATACATACAATAATAATTTCTATTACTAATGCTTTTTTATTCATTACTTAATCTTCCTTGCTGCTTAAAAGACCTGCGTTAGGCAACTTAAAGCTTCTATCCTTTGCATAAATTCTTTGATTATTAATTAAATCGTATTTCCAAATAGGTGCATTTTGTTTAAAATCTTCAATAAACTTAGCAAATATATCTAAGCCGTTTTTTCTATGTGAGCTTGCAATCCCTGCAAAATAAGAGCATTCACCTACTAATACATCTCCTTTTGCATGTGCAAAAAATAATCTAATATTTAAATTCCTAGTTTTCTCACACCAATCATCAAACCATTTTTTTAAAATTGGCTCATATATATCAAAACTAAGACCGCTAATATTGCCTTCTGCTCTAATTATCCCACTAAAACTTAAAAATGCTCCATAATTTAACTCTTTGCAAATTCCACAAAATTTACTATATAAAGCTTTTTCATCAAGAGCATTATTAAATATTTGAAATTCTTTCACGCTCAACCACCACAAACAGGAGGTAGTATGCTTACTACATCGTTATCTTTTAATGCAATATCTAAACTATCTATGAAATTATCATTTATAGCAATAGCACTAATCTCTAACCATTCTTTTAAATCTTCAATTTTCAATAACTCATTTTTTAATTCACGAACATTTTTTACATTTAATTCAATAGAATTTTTATTAATAGGTCCTAAAAAATTAATCTTTACCATTTTCATATACCTTTTCTAATAAAATATTTTCAGGAACAGGTCTGCTAAAATAATACCCTTGATACTCATCGCAACCTAAGTGTTTTAAGAAATTTAAAATCTCAATATTTTCTACACCTTCAGCTACAGAGCGTTTATTTAAAGATTTAATAACATTTACAATAAACTCAACCAATCTTCTATTTTTTTCATTAGTATCTATATTTTGTATAAAGCACTTATCAATCTTAACAACATCAAAATCTAAATCTTGGTCATTTAAATAAGATAAAGAACTATATCCTTTACCAAAATCGTCCATTGATAAACCTACATTAAGTTTTTTGATTTTATCAATAATAGCCTTACTTGTTGCATTTTCTATTGAAAAGCTTTCTGTGATTTCAAATTCAATTAATCTTGGCGGTATGCCTTGAATGTTTTTTTCTATTGTATGAACTATTCCTTCGCTTAAAAGCTGCTTGGTGCTTAGATTTATACTAAGTTTTAATTCAAGACCTTTTTCTAACCATCTTCTTTGAGCTTCACAAGCCATTTTAATAATTTCATTACCTAAAGTAATAATTAAATTACTTCTTTCGCAAATTCCTATAAATTGGTCTGGAAATATTAATTTATCTCCTTTTTGCCATCTAACAAGAGCTTCTGCTCCTATAATTTTGCCAGATTTTACATCTACTTTTGGCTGATAATATAATAAGAATTCTTTATTTACAATGCCATTTCTTATATCTTGTTGTAGCTTTAAATTAGCTTCATTTTGTTTGCCAATTTCTGCCGTATAACCAAATATCCAATTATCTCCACTAGCTTTATCATTTTCTATTGCTAAATCAGCATTTCCTATACATTCGTGTAAATTCTTGCTATCTTTTGGATATATACTAAACCCAACTCTAGCATTAATTTTAAATGGCTCATATTCTATTAAATCATCATTTGAATTAATTTTAATGCTTCTTGCGGTTAGTTTTTGATGATATTTTTTAGCTAATGTAAAATAATCTTCATTTTTATCTACTTCAATTACTAATAAAAACTCATCAGCACTAACCCTAGCAAGGCATTCAAAAGTAGTTTTATTTTGTATAAATTTATATTTATCATATTTTATAAAGTCTAAGCTCTCAAAATGTTCATTATCGCCTGTTGCCATACCTTTTAAGGTTGTATAAAGTCTATAAGCTACGATTTTTAAAACTTCATCACCAAAACTTCTTCCATACATTGAGTTATAAATTCTGAAATTATCTATGTTAAAAAATAAAAATAATAATACCTTATTATCTTTTTTTACATAATTATCAAGGCTTTCAGTAACACTTATCATATTCATAAGACCGGTAATATTATCAATATACGCTTGTTTTTTGATATTCCCGTCTTTGGCTTGAATTTGTCTTATAAATCTAAGTAAAGCATAACTTAAAGTTCTAAATTCCTTAAATGCAAAATCACTATTTAATTGTTTATTCTTATTAAAATTAGATATATGTTTATTTAATGCTACATCAAAATGCTTAGTAGCTAATTCTATTTGCGCTCTTACTTCTTTCTTCTTTCTTATTATATATACCAAAATGCCTAAAAATCCAATTAATATAGAGCAACCTAAAAACGCGCCTTGTATTAATGCCGATTCAAATCTTTTACTTTTTACTTCTTCTAAAGCTTCTTTTAATACATCGCTTTTAACGGTAAATTCTAAAGCCAACCACCAATTTTTATCATAGCAAGTGTAAGCTTCATTTTCATATACACAATACCATCTTTCATTACCTAAAAAATTAAAATTATCATCTAATCTTTTTGCATTAAAATAAGAAAGTTGAGCATTGTGAAGATTTTTAATATTATTTAATGCTACTACCCTTTGAGTTTCTTCATATTTTTTAGGATTTAAAGTAACTCTTAATATTTTTTTATTATCTAATTCAACATACCTAGCGTAGTAATAATAAGTCGGGTCAATTCCATCAAAAACGTCAATATCAATAGGATAACCCATATTTGCTTTTAAAAATTCTAAAGCTTTTTGTTTATCTTCGTGAGTGTTTAAATAATTTAATGCGAAATTGTAAGCACTATCTACAAATTCTTTGGCACTATCGTCTAAATATGAAAATTCTGCATCTAAATATTTTTTAATATTTTTAAGTTCTTCTTTGATATATTTATTTGATGATAAATTGATTTGTTCGTTATATTCTTGTTCTAGGCTATTTACTTCTTCCGTATAACTTGATTTAATAACAAATATTCCAACGCTAAAAATTAACGCAAAAAATATTATTGAATAAAGAGTTAAGCTCTTTATTGATTCTTCTAAAATTGACTTTCTTTCTTTCATAAAATACCTAATATATTATAAATTTAATATGATATTATAGCAAAATTATTAATACCGAAAGGAAATTGTAATGAAATATATTGAAAATAATATTAAAACACCAGCTTACATTTGCTACGAAAGCAAACTAAAAAATAACCTTGAAATCTTTAAAAAAATTCAAGAAGAAAGTGGAGTTAAAGTCTTATTAGCTTTAAAAGGATTTGCATTTAGTGCTGCTATGCCTTTAATTAAAAATTACTTAAAAGGTTGCACTTGCAGTGGATTATGGGAAGCAAAATTTGCTAAAGAATTTGTAGATAAAGAAATCCACACTTACGCACCAGCATTTAGTAATGATGATTTAGAAGAAATATTAAATCTTAGTCATCATATAGTGGTTAATTCATTGAATGAATATAAAAAAGTTATAAATCATAAAAATTATAAAAATCAATCTTTAGGAATTCGCTGTAATTTAGAGTTTTCAGTAGCTCCAAAAGAAATTTATAATCCTTGCGGAAAATTTTCAAGGCTTGGCATTAAAGCAAAGGATTTATTGGATAGCGAAATAATAGTTGATGGGCTACATTTTCACGCTTTATGCGAAGAGAGTTTTGAGAGTTTAGAAAAAGTCTTTAAAGTATTTGAAGATAATTTCTTAAAACCATATCTAGCAAAACACCCATTAAAATGGATTAATTTTGGTGGTGGTCATCATATCACAAAAAAAGGCTATAAAGTAGAAGAATTAATTCAATTCTTAAAAGCTATTAAATCAAAATATAATCTTGAAATATACCTTGAACCAGGAGAAGCTATTGGTTGGCAAACGGGGGATTTAATAGCTAGTGTTTTAGATATTGTTGAAAATGAGAAAAAAATAGCAATTTTAGATATTTGTGCTGAAGCTCATATGCCTGATACTATCATTATGCCTTACACTAGCGAAGTAAAAAATGCAAAAATCCTAGCAAGTCGTGATGAATTAGCAAAAACACAAAGCACTAAAAATAGCTATCTTTTAACAGGTAATTCTTGCCTTGCAGGAGATATTATGGGAGAATATGAGTTTAATCAAGAACTAAATATAGGAGATAAGATAATATTTTGCGATCAAATTCATTACACAATAGTAAAAAATACAACTTTTAACGGAGTAAAATTACCAAGTTTAATTTATGTTGGTGAAGATGGTAGCATTAAAAGTCAAAAAGAATTTAATTTTAATGACTATTCAAGGAGAAATTAAAAATATTTTGATATAAATTAAAGAATAAAATCATTTTAGGAAGATATTATGAAAAAGTTTTTTGTATTAGCATTTTTATTTACCTGTTTAAATGCTAGTGATTTAACAACTACAGGAAGAGTTACTAATATTACTAGCTATGAATTAGGAGAAATTTGGACAATATTAGCATCAAGTTACATTGCTTCACTTGCTTTAATTGTCTTAATTGCAGTGCTTTGTGCGTTTTCATTACATTATATGGTAATAGGACCTAAAACATTTAGTCACGAAGGCAAAAAAATATATGCCTTTTCATTATTTGAGCGTGGTTTTCATTTCATTGCTGCACTTGCTTGGATTATATTAATTCCAACAGGTTTAATCATTATGAATGGTCATTATTTTGGTGGTGGAGTATTTGTTAGACTTTGCAAAAATCTTCACGGAGTTGCTACTATTTTATTTTTTATCTCAATTATTCCTATGTTTTTTTGCTGGATTAAAAGAATGTTACCTGCTAGTTATGACATAAAATGGCTTATGATAGTAGGTGGATATTTAAGCAAGGTTAAAAGACCTGTTCCAGCGGGAAAATATAATTTCGGTCAAAAAATGTGGTATTACATAGCCGTTTTTGGTGGAGCTATTATGATAATTACTGGTGCGTTTATGTTCTTTTTAGATTTTCAGAGCGAATTTTTACAAAATATGTTAGGAATTAGTCATATTAATATTTTAAGACTTAGTGCAATAGTTCATAATATCTTAGGCATTGTTTGTGCTGCTATGTTTTTCGTGCATTTATATATGGCTGTATTTGCTATCAAAGGCTCAATTCACGCAATGATAACAGGATATAAAGAAGAAGAAGAAGTATATATTTTGCATTCTTATTGGTATAAAGAACTTACAAAAAATGGAAAAATAACACCGAGTTATAGCTATGAAAAATAAAACACCTAAAATCAAATTCTGGTTAGAAGAAGACGGTGAAATTTTTGGAAAAGGTAATTATGAGATATTAAAAGCCATAGAAAAATTTGGCTCAATTAATGAGAGTTCAAAACAACTTCATATGAGTTATAAAAAGGCTTGGACTAAGAAAACTAGCACAGAAAAATTTTTAGGCGGAGATATATTTATTAGCAAAAAAGGAGCTAGTAAAGATAGTGGAACTATTCTTAGCCCTAAGGCTTTAGAATTTATGAAAAATTATGAATTATTAGAAAAAGAATTAGAAGAATTTTTAGAAAAAAGATTTAACGAACTATTTAAAAAGGAAGAATAATGAAACTAGATTTTAGCGGCAAGGCTTGTCCGATACCTGTAATTGAAACAAAAAAAACATTAATTAATTTAGCAATTAATGATGAATTAGAAATAATAGTTGATAACGAAGCAGCAAAAGAAAATATCCAAAGATTGCTTAAGAATTTAAATCAAGAATTTGAGCTTAATGGATTTTGCTTTAAATTAAGAAAAAGCGAAATAAAAAGCTCAAAAGATGAAACAAAACAACAAGAAGGAATATTCTTAAAATCTTTAAAAGTTGGCGAAGGCGAATTAGGAGCAATGCTTTTAATTGGATTTTTAACTGCCGTAAAAGAAAGAAAAATTCAAAAAGTTGTATTAATAAACGAAGCTGTTTTTATAGCTTGTGATGATACTCATCCAGCATTTAATGCTTTAAAAGCTTTAAGTGATGATGGAGTTGATATTTTATGTTGTGCGAATTGCTTAAATTATTTTCAAGTTAGTCCAAAAATTGGTAGAAGTTCAAACGCAGTTGAGATAATAGATACTTTATTTGAAACAAAAATGGTAAATCTATGAAACTTACTCAATTTAGCAAGCACGCAGGTTGAGGAGCTAAGCTAAGTCAGGCTGACTTACACAACGCATTAGCTAATATTAAACCTAGCGAATTTGTATTAAGCTCAACTACTAGTAATGAAGATGCTTGTGTTATTGATTATCCTAAGGTAATTTCTACTAATTTAGAAGATTTTGCCTTAGTTCAAACACTTGATTTTATTACCCCAATCGTAAATGATGCTTATGATTACGCTGTAATTGCTGCAGCAAATTCATTAAGCGATATTTTTGCAATGGGTGCGAAGGTTATGAGTGCTATGAATATAGTTGCATTTAGCGAATGCTTATCTCAAGATATTTTAAAACAAATGATAGCAGGGCTTAATGATACTATTAATTTAGCGGGTGGATTTTGTGCTGGTGGGCATACTTTAAATTCTAGTGAAGTATTTTTAGGGCTTAGCGTTACTGGTTATGTTAAAAAAGATAGTTTTTTAAGCAATAATAAGTCCTTAGAAAATGATGTTTTAATAGCTACAAAACCACTAGGAACAAGTCTTAATGCTATGGCTATTAAGGCTAATTTAGACGATGATTTTAGCGAATGTATAAATGGTATGAAAAGTCTAAATAATAAAGCTTTAGAACTTTTAAATGGCATAAAAATCAATGCTTGCACTGATATTACAGGCTTTGGACTTATTGGGCATTTGAGCGAAATGCTAAATGATAAAATATCAATTGAAATCAATTCTGATGCGATAAAGTATTATAAAAATACTTTAAATTACGCTAATTTAGGGCTTTTTGGAGCAGCTAGTTATACAAACAAAAATAGTTTAAAAGGACTTGTAAAATCATTTATTGAAGATGATTTACTTTTGTATTCTCCAGAAACAAGCGGTGGATTAATCCTTAGCATTAGCGAAAAAGATACTCAAAAAGCTTTAGATATTTTACAAAATGCAAATATAAATGCCTACGCCTTTGCTAGAGTTATAAAGAAAAACGATAATAGAATTTGTATTTTTTAATAAATCAGTTTTCTAAAAATATTTATCATACATTAACTTAGGGGGGGGGTATAATTATTATCTAATTACAAATAAGGAGATATAATGAAAAAAACCCTTGCTATTTTAGTTGCATTAGTTTTTAGTGCTTGTAATGATTTTAAATTAAGTAATTTAAACCCTATGGAGCTTTTATCAAACCCTGATTTAATAAGCAATCAAGCAAAATGTATAAAAGATAAAGATGCAAATTCTTGTATTAAAGTCGCTGATGAATTAGCTAAAAACTCAAATTCTAAAGAAAACTTAGACAAAATAAAACAACTATATAATCTTGCGTGTTCGTTCGGCTCAAAAGAGGGTTGTGTTAAATTAAATAATTATTAAAAAGGGGAAAATCCCCTTAACTATGCTTTCATAGGCTAATTAAATAATATGAGTTTTTAATATTCAAATTTAAATTGTAATTATTAATTTTAAGGAATTTAAAACTTAGTAATATAAAAAATTTATCTCATATTTATCGCACAGACTTCTTTATAAAAAATACTAATCAACCCACTTGCTTAGCAACACCACTAAAAAGAATGACAAATCTTGAGTGAATTTTTATGCTGTAATTATTAGATTAAATATAGCCATCAAGATAACAATTACATACCGAGTGGTTAATCACTATAAAAACTTTTCAACAAGCTAATTAAATAATTTCAATCTAAATCAAGGGAAGATTATGAAATTAATAGAAATTTCTAGTGATGAGTTTTTTAATTTCGCAAAAGATGTGCAAAATACTTTTCAAATAAGTCTTATAGATAAAACTGATGAAAATGTAATCACCATCGATGAGATTTTCAAATTTTTAGAAAATAAAAATGCTAAAAATTTTTATGTATATGACAATGGTGTAAAAATAGGTGGAGTATGCCTTTTAATAGATAAAAATACCCAACAAATAATCTTGATTTATTTTATATACTTGAAGAATTTCATAATAAAGGCTATGGTTTTAAAACTTGGCAAATGGTGGAAAAAACTTTTCCTAAAACTAAAGTTTGGACTACAACCACACCTTATTTTGAAATAAGAAATATCCATTTTTATGTTAATAAATGTGGTTTTAAAATAGTTAAATTATCAAATTTATCCGATAAATTTAATGATATTGAAGAATTAGAATGGTTTTTTGATTTTGAAAAAATAATGAATAATTAAAATTAAATTCTAGGGGCAAATGCCCCTAATATTATGCTTTTACAGGTTCAGTGAATACTACGATTTCAGGTTTTTCGCCTTCAAATTTTTTGATATTTACTAAAGCTGTATGAGAGATATTTCCGTTTGCAAGTTCGCTTGTTGGAATATCTATTGTTAGCACATTCGCACATCCGTATTTGCAATCATTATTATCATCAGGGTCATACCAGCCACCTTCTTGTAACACTACTACGCCTTTTAATACATCATTGCTTACAACTGCTCCTGCAATAACTTTACCACGAGCATTGAAAACCTCAACTAAATCTCCATTTTTAATACCTTTAGCCTTAGCATCTTCGCTATTGATTAAAATAGGCTCGTGTCCATTTACTGCATAAGTTTCTCTTAAACTTGTGTGGCATAGTTGTGAATGTAAGCGGCTCGTTGGATGCGGGCTAATCATATGAAATTCTGCGCTCTTTTCTTTCATACCAAGCCATTCAATTGGTTCAAACCACATAGGATGAGCTTTACAATCTTTATAGTTCATTTTTTCAATAGTTTCACTATAAATCTCAATTAAACCACTCGGAGTTCCTAATGGATTTAAGATAGGGTCTTCTACGAAGTCTTTAAATCTAACGAACTCATAAGCATCTTGAGAAGCTTCAAATTTCAATGCTTTATTGTTTTCCCAAAACTCTTTAAATTCAGGCATTTCTACGCTTGTGCTTTTCTTAGCAGCGTTATAGTATTTTTCTATCATTTGCTCTGGAGTTTGATTTTCTGTATAAGCATTTACTAATTTTGTAGCTAACATTGCTGCATCTTTTTCACTTGCACCCTTGCTAATCGCACAAAGAGTTCCATAAACTTTAGCAAGTTCAACAAAGATTTGCATATCATCTTTACTCTCTTCAACTGGCATAACAGCAGCTTTCATAGGAACTATATGCATATTAGAATAATCCCCACTCATAGAAATATCATTTCTTTCATATTGGCTAGTTGTAGGTAATAATATATCAGCCATTCTAGCAGTTGGAGTCCAGTAAATCTCATTTACTACAACGGTTTTTAGCTTTTGCCAAGCTTTTTTTAGAGTTTTTAAATCTTGATGATGAACGAATGGGTTACCACCTACCCAATAAACAAAATCTATATCACTATAAGTAATTTTTTTGCCATTGTGGTCTATTGTTTTACCTGGGTTTAATAGCATATCAGCAATTCTTGCTACAGGAATTTCATTATCACTTGTCTTTGATAACCACTCAGGTAGATTTTCACCTGCACCACTATTTCCAGGTATAAATTTACCATTTTTATCAAATGTTCCTTGTTTAACGCCCTTAAATACACCTTTATCCCAAAGACCATTCATACTAGCGTTAATTCCACCTACTATTGGAGCATTAGTTGTAGCAACACCACCATTTGAATAATGATAGCTTAAACCAAATCCGCCACCATCTTTACCAATATGACCTAGCATTGCACATAAAGTTACAAGCATCCAATGAGGTTGCTCTCCGTGATGAGCTCTTTGCATACCCCAACCACTCATTACTAAACTTAGATTTTCTCTTAATTCCTTAGCTAAATTCTCAATTACACTTGCTTTAATTCCGCAAATATTTTCAGCCCATTTGCTATCTTTTTTAACGCCATCAGTTTTACCCATTAAATAATCACTAAATTTATCAAATCCTATTGTGTAATTCTCCATAAATTCAGCATCATAAAGCTTATTATCAATTAAATATGTAGCCATACCCATCATCATTGCCACATCAGTATTTGGGCGTGGAGCTAACCACTCGCCTTTACCTTCAAAGAATTTAACAGTTGAACTAGCTCTTGGGTCTATGCAAATTACTTTTATTTTGCTTTCTTTTATTTTTTCCATATATGCACGACCTTCGCCATCAGTTACAGTCCAAGCAATTTTTAAAGTATCAATAGGATTTGCACCCCAAATAACTATAACTTTTGTATTTTCTAATACTAAGTCTAAGTTAGTTTGTTGCTCATAAACTTCAATAGAGCCAACAACATGAGGCATAATAACTTGTGATGCACCAGTTGAGTAATCTCCTAATGAGCCTACAAATCCGCCCGTTAAGTTCATAAATCTATGAAGTAATATTCTTGAATTATGCACATTTCCGCTTGATTTCCAGCCATAGCTACCTGCAAAAATCCCATTAGCTCCTTTTTCATCATAAGTTCTTTTTAAACTTTCTGCAACTAATTTTAAAGCTTTATCCCAGCTTACCCTAACCCACTCATCTTTACCACGAAGTTCAGGTTTATTATCTAATGGATTTTCTAAGAAACTTTTTCTAACATAAGGATATTTAACACGATTAGCATATACTAAATCAGGTGTGTAGTGTTGTAAATCATTTTTTAAATTCTTAGTTTGATTTGCATCAAATGGCTCACTTTTTACTACCTTACCATCTTTTATAGTAAGTTTTAAAATACCCCAATGTGCACCCGTTACAACTTCGCCATTTTTTACTAAGCCACTAACAACTGCTTTACTTTCAGCTCCTAATACATTTATAGGTGCAAAACTCATAGCACCAACTGCAGCTGAACCTTTTAAAAAACTTCTTCTATTTAGCATAATGTCTCCTTTATTTCATATCTTTTGCGTGTTTTTGTAGATATTGCACCACTAATTGTCTATCAGCTTTATCAATTCCTGTTCTTGTTTCCATTGCCTTAAATGTAGCTGGCCATTGATTTGCATTAAATTCACTAACAGGATGAAGTGGATGACAAATGCCACAATTTTCTTCAAACATAGCTTTACCTTTTTCAAAAAGTGGTTTTGCTGATTTTTCTAAATCCACTAGCTCATCTTTTTTAGCAAATACTTTAATGCTAGCTAATTTAAAACCATTTTTTAATTCTTTTTCAACTTTAAAATCTACTTTAGCATTTTTACCAAATGCTGCTACTAAAATTCTATTTTTGTCATTAAAATATAAAATATTACCTTGATTAGGATTGTAATATCCTTTAATTTTAAGTTCAGCTAAATCGCCGTCTTTTACTATCTCAAAAGCATTAGTTGGAAGTAGTTTTCCTTCTGCTTTTTTCGCATCTACTGAAGTGTAAAGATTAATAATTTTACCGCTAAATTGCTCTGCAGCAAATACTGAAGCCGCTAAAGCACAGCTTAAAAAAATCTTTTTCATAAATCTCCTTAAAATAAAATTAATTTTTAAAACTTGTTAAAAATTATAAAATTATTGCACTAAATAGTAAATAATTTTTATTCATAAAATATTTTATTGAATATTTAATTTGCCTTAGATTAAGGTGCTTGCTAAGAATAATTTTAGAATGCAAATATTATTTGGAATAATAATAAAACTTAAGAATTTGAAAAATCACTTTCAAATTCTTAAAGATAAATTACTTTAAAACTTTTGGAAGAGTTATGCCTGTTTGATTTTGATATTTACCTTTTTTATCAGCATAAGAAGTAATGCAAGGCTCATCACCTTGTAAAAATAACACTTGAGCTATACCTTCATTTGCATATATTTTTGCAGGTAGTGGAGTGGTGTTGCTAATTTCTATTGTAATATGACCGCAAAATCCAGGCTCAAAAGGTGTAACATTTACAATAATTCCACATCTTGCATAAGTGCTTTTACCAAGACAAATTGCTAATACATCTCTTGGCATTTTAAAATATTCAACCGTTCTTGCAAGTGCAAATGAATTCGCAGGAACAATACACTCATCACCTACGAAATCAACTACATTTTTATCATTAAAATCCTTAGGGTCAATCATAGTGCTATTTACATTTGTAAATATTTTAAACTCACGCCCAACACGAATATCATACCCATAACTAGAAAGTCCATAGCTAACCACATTTTTACCTACATTCTCTTCACAAAATGGAGTTATCATTTCGTGTTTTAATGCCATTTCTTTTATCCAAGCATCACTTTTTAGTCCCATTCATATCCTTTTTATGATTTTTAACTATTATACATTTAATTTTTAATATAGGTTTTATTTTATTATTAGATGAAATTTATGAATTTAAAGGAAGATTATGTTAAGTGCAAGAAATATATTAAAAATACAAATAACTAAAGTTGAAAGTTCGCCTATTATTTCATTAGTTACTGCAAAATTAGAAAACAATAAAACAATCAAATCTTTAATAACTACAGAAAGTGTAGATGATTTAAATCTAAAAATAAATGATAATGCTATAGCAGTATTTAAAGCAAATTCTGTAATTGTTAGCAAAAACGAATGTGCTACTCGTTTAAGTAGTGCAAATGAACTAAATGGCAAAATCGTAAGTATAAAAAATGGTTCGGTATATAGCATAATAGAAATTAATTGTAATGGAATTTTAATTACAGCTAGCATAACCAATGATAGTGCAAATAAGATGGATTTAAATATAAGTGATAATGTAAATGTTTTAATAAAAGCGAGTGATATTTTAATAGGAATTAAAGAATAAAATATGAAAATATTTTTAAGCTGGCTAATAAGTGAGATTAAATCAAATGAAAAATCTTTCATAGCTTTTTCTTTTTCTACTAAAAAATTAAATATTTATTATTATTTATTTTTTGCTTTATACTTGCTTATAAAACCTGATAATATTACTAAAATGTTTCGTGTATTTATAAATGAAAAAGCAGTATATGATGATATATTTTTATTAATTCCTTTTGCAGGACTTCAGATTATTTCTTTTGTGATATTTATCCCATCTTTTATAGTGGTTTTATTTAGCTTATTAATTGATAAAGATAAAATTAATCTTGCTTGTGAATTAGAAGATTTTTTCAAGGCTTTATTTTATGCGTTTATATTTATATTTTGCATATTTTGTGCCTTAAGTTTTATTAGCCAATCTAACGAGCTTTTCTTTATTTGTTTAACGGCATTTGTGTTTATATCTATATTATTATTTATAATTGCTAAAGATAATTTATATTATTTTTTTAGCATTATTTTATATCTTACTTGCTCGCTACTTCTTTATGAGCTCATAGATATTTTTTATATTTTAGTTTCTTTTTTGATTTTACTTATAATTTCAATTTATATAAGGCTTAGAAGTATTTATTTATTTTTATTATCAATGCCTTTGATACTTCATTATTTTATAGAATTTGCACATAGTTATTTTGCAAGCAGTGAAGGTGTGATAAATGCTTTAAGTGAGTTGTTTATTACTTTGGCTATATTTATTTTGATTTTTGTATATGATAAAAGAATTAGGCTAGAAAATCTAGCCTAAGAATTATAGACCTTCAAACGGATTTGTAACTACGTTTTTGCGGTCGCATACATAAGGAATTAAAGCAACTGCTCTTGCTCTTTTAATAGCTAGCTCAACCATTTCTTGGTGTTTTTTGCTTGTTCCTGTTAATCTTCTTGGCATTATTTTAAAACGCTCTGATAATGCGTGTTTTAATAATGCTGTATCTTTATAATCAATAAAATCAACTTTTGCTTCTGTAAATTTGCAATATTTTCTTGAATACTTTCTTTTTTCTGCCATAATTTATCCTTTAAAATGGTATCTCTGCATCATCTGCCGAGTTATAATTATAATTATTTCTTTCTTCAGCAAAATTATTTTGTCTTTGATAATTCTGCTCTTCTCTTGCATAATTATTTTGTTGATAATTATTTTGAGTAGGTCTATTGTAGTTATTATTTGCTTGATAATTGTTTCTAGGAGCATTATTATTTTGCATTTCATCAGGTTTGTTGTCTAACATTTCCATATTTTCAACTACAAGTTGAATTTTTGAACGATTTTGATTGGTTGCTGTATCTACCCAAGTTTGTTGTTGTAAATAGCCTTCAACCATTAGTTTTGAACCTTTTCTTAAATATTGCCCTACAATTTCTGCTAATCTAGCATAAAACACTACATCTATAAATAAAGTTTCTTCTATTCTTTCGCCTGTGTTTGAGCTTCTATATCTACTAACAGCCATTGCATTATTTACTACCGCACTACCTGTTGTACTAATAGTTTTTATTTCTACATCTCTTACCAAACGACCTATTAGAATAACCTTATTCATATCTTATCCTTTATTCTGCTGGAGTTTCAGCCTTAGTTTCTTTTTTGCTTTCTTTTTTACCTAATCTTTTGCCTTGAGAAAGTATTTCCCACGCAGCGATTTCGCGTCTGTTTTCGTATTTAACGATTAAAAATCTAATTACATCTTCAGTGATTTTTAAAACACGCTCAAGTTCTTTAATTAATGAACCTGGAGCTTTAAAATATATTACATAATATACGCCACGCTCATATTTATCAATTTGGTAAGCTAATTTTCTAGTACCCATTTCAATAGTATTTGCAATTTCAGCACCATTTTTTACTAGAGTTTCTTTAACAAACTCAACTCTTGCTTTTAATTCTTCATCAGTTAGCGTTGGCTTTGCGATGAATAAAACCTCATAATGTCTCATGATTCTCCTTTTGGATATTAAGCCTAGATTTACTAAGCAAGGAATTTTGCATAAAGCAAGGCTTGATTTTAGCAGTTTAATCTTAATATTTTATGAGTTTATTAAAAAATATATTTTTAAAAGATTTGAATATGCTATTTCTTTTGAAGAATTATTGTTATTTAGTTTTAATTCATATTCAGCGTTTAATAAAATTGCAAAAATTTCTTCGTAAAAATTAGATAATTTTCTCGCTTGATTTTCTAATTCTACGCAAACTTGTCTTGGTGGAGTGTAACCAAAGGCTATTTTATAATCAATTCTACCATTTGTTTTTAGATTTGCACTTATTGTAAAAAGTCTTATTAAACTTGAATAAAGTTTATTGATTAAAGCGATTTCATCTTCATTTTCTAAGATTTTATAAATATATTCATTTGGCTCTTTTGTCTTTAAAAAATTACTCAAAAAATCATCAAACCCTAAAGCATTATCGCTTTCTAAATGCTCTTTAATAGTGCTTAAATCTAGTGTTTGATTTTTATATTTTAAAAGCTCACAACCTGCTTTAAATATATCAAATTCATAATTTTTTTGAAGATATTGCAAGGCTTCTTCACTAGCATTTATTTTATAAAAATTAGTAATTTCTTTTAATAAAGCAATTTGCTCAAAGCTAGTCTTTTTCTCAAAAAATCTAACAAAATTATTATTAATACTTAATTCTAAATCTTTTAAAGCTTTTCCATCATAAATAGCTAATATTAATTGATTTTCACTATTAATATGTTTTAGAATTTCTTTTAAATCCTTACTTGAAATTCCTTTTTCAAATTCCAAAATCAATTGCTTAGAACTAGCAAATAACGAACTCTCACTTAAAAAATCAACAGCTTTATTTAATTTATAATCGCTATCTCTTAAAATCAGCCTTTCATCGTATTTTTTCAGACTTTTTATAATTTCTAAGTTTATAAATATACTTAATCTACACGCCCCATAAAGCATAAAAGCATTAGGGAGATTGTTTTTTATTTTGTTAAATTCTGCTTCATACATCTTTAACTATCCTAGCAAAAACCTTAGCGCTTATTAAATCTACTTCATAAATCTCAACTAAAACTCTAGAAAATAAAGTTACATTAGGATTTGCAATAAATATCCTTGCACCTTTAAACTCATCATCTAAAACACCTATTGTAATATCTTCGTTTTTAGTGATTTTTACATAAAATCTTTTGCCAATATTTTTATGAAAATATCTTGCATAAACCCTATCACAAAAATCCATTGCCACCTTATCAGCTTCTCTTTCAAGATTACTAACTTCAAAACATTTATTCTCAAGGTTCGTGCTAAGGTATGTAAATAGCTTATCTTGATTTTTCATAAGAGCTTTTAATAATCTATGCAAAATCAAATCCGAATATCTTCTAATAGGACTTGTAAAATGCGAATACCTTTCAAATCCTAATGCAAAATGCCCTTTATTTTCATGTCCATATTCAGCTTTTTTAAATGAACGAATGATGATTTTATCTACTTCAGCACGGATATTTAATTCATCTGCTAAGCTCTGAATATTTTTGATATTTTCATAGATATTTTCTCCACCACTAAAATCAAGTCCTAATAATTGCAATTCTTCATACATAGCAGCGATTTTATTGTAATTTGGGCTTTGATGATTTCTAAAAATAGCTAAATCAGGGCACATTTTAGCCGCTGCTTTATTAGCAAGTAGCATACAATCCTCAATCAATTGATGAGACCTTGTTGATTGCTCGTAATAGGTCTTAGTAATTTGCCAGTCGCTATCAATCTCCATTCTTAGCTCTTCTGTTAAAAAATTAAAACCTTTATTTAATCTAGCATTTCTTATTTTTTTTGTAAGCTCATTTAAAGAATATAAATAATTGCATTCTTTTAAATCAGTTTTTTTGTCTAAATACTCATCTACTTCATCGTAATTAAATCTTCTTTTTGAATTAATTATGCCTTCATAAATTTCTTCTTTTATTACTTTTGCACCTTCAAAATATATTTTAAAACCAAAGCAAAGCCTGTCTTCATTTGGGTTTAAAGAACAAATTCCTTCACTTAAAACTCTTGGTAACATAGGAATGCTTTTATGTGGAAAATATATACTAAATCCACGCTTTAAAGCTTCGTTATCTAAAGCACTAAAAGCCCTTACATATTCGCTTACATCAGCAATTGCTACATATAAAATCTGATTTTTTTCATCAAAATAAATAGCATCATCAAAATCTTTTGCATGAATTGGGTCTATCGTGCAAAATGGCAAATGCCTTAAATCAAGTCTATCAGGATAAAAACTAGCATCAACACTACCACTATAAGCATTTGCTTCATCTAAACACGCTTTATCAAATTCTTCGGTTTTATTAAATAAAGCCATAGAGATTTTTTCATCTACTTTTTCATCACTAATATGCCCTAGCACTTCTACTACATTTGAACTTGCATTATCAATCTTTAAAATAGTGCCAACAGGTAAGGCTTTTAATGATTTTTGAGATACACTAAGTTGTCTTAAAAGTCCTGTTTTAAAGCATTTTCCAAATACTACATTTTTTAGCATTTGAGTAATAACTAAAGAAAATTCTTCTTCTCTTTTTAAGACAAGTATTACAGCAGCACTTGGGCGACCTTTTTGCTTTTTAATCTTTTTTGCAATTACAATATCGCCGTATCTTGCTGAATGTAAGTCTTTTGATTTTATGAGTAAATCTCGCTCTAAAAACGACGCTTGTAAAAATCCATCGCCTTTAGAATTTATATCCATTTTGCCATAATAAAATCCATTATTAAAATAGATTTTATTATTGTATTCGCTTACTATTTTTTCTGTTAATAAGACTTTAATTATTTCTTTTTGTTTTGAATTAGCATTAAGCTTATTAAAACCTTGCCTAATGTTTTCTAAAAACTCAAGCATCTTGTTCTACTACTTTAATAGCGTCTATTAATTTATCTCCTAATAAGCCATTATTTTTAGCGTCTAATACACATTGAACCATCATTTCTTCATTAAAAAATCCAAAAATATTAATAAGATTTGAAACTATATTTAATGCAATCGCATTCTTTTTTATATCATTACTTGCATTTTCTGGATTTACACTATAAAAAATCGCATCAATCATATCAACTTCAAGATTCCATTTATCAAATATCATAGAAGTTACTTCTTCGCTACTCATTCCTAAAAACTGCTTTTCATAATCACTTAATTCTTTAATATTTCTTAAATCACTTAATCCATTTTTAAATTCTTCTGCTTTATTTGTTTCAACTAATTCAGAAGATATAATTATCTTGCCAATTTCTAGTAAAAACGATGCTGGAATTACGACTTTTTTAGTATTGTCTGCACTTCTATTAAGCCAATTAATTGCTAATGAATTTTGCATAGTTGAGATTTTTGCAAACATTGCTTCATTCATATTGTAAGCACTTAAATTAATTTTAAAAGAGTTTTTAACAGCTGCATTTAAAGCAAATCCTTTAATAGTTGTCATTCCAAACAAATTAACAGCCCTATCAACACTACTAATTTCTCTTGAAAATCCGTATAAAGGCGAATTTGCTGATTTTAAAATATTTGCAGTTAGCATTGGGTCTTTTTCAACTATTTTCGCTAAATCTTTTAAAGATGAGTTTTCGTCATTACAAATTCTTTGAATTTCTAAAGTGCTTTCATTAAGCGGAGGTAGGCTTTTTATTCTTTTACTAATAAAATCTTGCATAATAAACCTTTTAAGTAAATAAAATTTGATATTTTTTTATTAGATTGTAACTAAAATAGTTATAATTTGCTTAATTAAATCAAAAGAAAAAGGAAAAATATGGCAGTAAATGTTTATTATGATCGTGATTGCGATTTAGGTTTAATTAAAAGCAAAATAGTTGCGATTATTGGTTTTGGCTCACAAGGACACGCTCACGCTGAAAACTTAAGAGATAGTGGTGTAAAAGTTATAATTGGTCTAAGAGAAGGAAGCTCGGCTAATAAAGCTCGTGCTAAAGGTTTTGAAGTTTTAAGCGTAGCTGATGCGACTAAAAAAGCTGATGTTATTATGATTTTAACTCCTGATGAGTTTCAAGCTCAAATTTTTAATAGCGAAATTAAACCAAACTTAAGCGAAGGAAAAGCTATAGCATTTGCTCACGGATTTAATGTTCATTACGGACAAATTGTAGCTCCAAAAGGAGTAGATATTATAATGATAGCACCTAAAGCACCAGGTCATACGGTAAGAAATGAATTCGTAATTGGTGGCGGTGTTCCTGATTTAATAGCAGTTGCTCAAGATGAAAGCGGTAATGCAAAAGCTCTAGCACTAAGCTATGCAAGTGCAATTGGTGGCGGACGCACAGCTATAATTGAAACTACATTTAAAGACGAAACAGAAACAGACCTTTTCGGCGAACAAGCAGTGCTTTGTGGAGGTTTAACTGCACTTATTGAAGCAGGATTTAATACACTTGTAGAAGCTGGATATGAGCCTGAAATGGCATATTTTGAGTGCTTACACGAAATGAAATTAATCGTTGATTTAATGTATCAAGGCGGAATTGCTGATATGAGATATTCTATTTCAAATACAGCTGAATACGGCGATTATATTACAGGCGAAAAAGTTATAAACGAAGATAGCAAAAAAGCTATGAAAAAAGTATTAAAAGATATTCAAGATGGCACATTTGCAAAAGATTTCATCTTAGAAAGCCGTGCAAATTATCCAAAAATGAATGCAAGACGCAATATTACTAAAAACAGCCTTTTAGAACAAACTGGCGTTAAATTACGCAAAATGATGCCTTGGATTGAAAAAAGCAAATTAGTTCAACAAGATAAAAATTAATGGCTAAAAAAAAGCAAAAAAGCAAAGCTAATTCTAGCTTTGCTAAAACTCTTAAAATAATTTTTTTATTTTTATTATTATTTGGCATAGGGCTTTTAGTATATTTAAATATATACGAAAGCAAAGAGCAAATTAGCGAAACTAAAGAGATAAAAACTCAAAAAGAAATTCAAAAACCAAAACCGCAAACAATAGTAAATGCTATAAATAATTATAAAAATGAAAAAAGCATTGATAAGGAAAAGAATTTAAATCAAAATTTTAGTGATATATTTGCTAATATGGATTTAGAAAAAAATGATGATAATTGTAAGGTAACTAGCGTAACTTGTTTTGATACTAAAGAAACTTCAGCCTTTGGTGCTTTAGCAAGTGCTACTAATATTAAGGCAAAATTAGCAATTATTATTGATGATGTTGCGACAAAAGAACAAAGCGAAGAAATCAAAAAAATTATTAAAAATGGTAAAAAAATCACTCCGAGCTTTTTTCCTAACACAAACAATCACCCAGACACTAATAAATATTCAAAAGAATTTAAATCTTTTATGATACACCTTCCTTTAAGGGCTTTAAAGTTTAATAAAGAAGAGCCGCTAACCCTTACTCCAAGTGATAGTTATCAAGCGATTGAAAATAGGATTAAAAATATCAAAATCGCTTTTCCAAATCTAAAATATCTAAACAATCATACAGGCTCATTATTTAGCGAAGATGAAAACGCTATGAGAAATTTATTTAAAGCATTGAAAAAATATGATTTGATTTTCGTTGATTCAAGGACTAGTGCTAACACAAAAGCACCTACAATTGCAAAAGAATTTAATCAATTTTATATCCACAGAAATGTATTTTTAGATAATTCACAAGATTTAAATGATATTCGCAAAAAGCTAGATGAAGCAGTGGAATTTGCCCTAAAACACAAAAGAGCAATAGCCATAGCACACCCACACAAAAATAGCCTAAAAGCAATTAGCGAATATGACTTTTCTAAAGTTGAGCTAGTTTATATAGATGATATATACAACGATTATAAATGAGTTTAATACTCTTAAAAACCCGCCTAATAAGATTTATTATAAAGGCAATTTAGAACTTTTAAAAATGCCTAAAATAAGTATAGTAGGCTCTAGAAAAATGAGCGTTTATACAAAAAATCTAACCTTTAAACTAGCACAAAAACTAAGCCAAATAGGTATTTGCGTAGTAAGTGGTGGAGCAATTGGAGTAGATATTGAAAGTGCAAAAGCAAGTCTGCCTTATCATATAGGAATTTTTGCAAATGGGCTTAATAAAATCTATCCGAAATCAAACGAATACATAATAAAACAAATATATGAAAACGCCCTAGCACTAAGCGAAAACGAGCCAAATCATATCCCATTAAAACACGATTTTTTAGCTAGAAATCGCCTTGTGGTAGCTCTTGGAGATATTTTAATCATCACCCAAGCAGACCTTAAAAGCGGTTCATTAAATTCAGCAAAACACGCCCTAGAATATGGAAAAGATATTTATGTGTTAGCCCAAAGAATAGGAGAAAGTGATGGCACAAACGAGCTAATCGCAAACTATAAGGCAAAAATAATTTATGATATTGATGTTTTTATAGCACAAATGCAAGAATACTTCAGCGTTCAAAAATGCTACACTCAAAACTACGATGAGTTTTTAGAATTTTGTAAAAACGGAGCAAATCTTGATGAAGCCTTAGAGCGATACGGCGAATTAGTATATGATTATGAGCTTGATGGAAAAATAATAATTGATGGAGTTTTAGTTAGGAGTGTTTAATGGAAAATATACTTGCACTTGATTTAGGACTTAAACGAATTGGCGTTGCAATTAGCATAATGAAAATTCCTATGCCACAACCTGCAATAATTAGAATAAATCGCAACCAAGCAGCCACAGAAGTAAAAGAACTAATCAAAAAGCACAAAATCACTAAAATTGTAATAGGCATTCCAATGGGTGGTAGTGCTGAAGATGAGATGAGAAGAAGAGTGGAGCATTTTTCAAAACTAATTGAATTTAGCAATATAGTCTATCACGATGAAAGTTTTACAAGCAAGCAAGCAGCAAAAATTATTAGTAGCAAAAAAAAAGATGGCAAACAAGATAGCATTGCAGCATTTTTATTGCTTAAGGATTATTTAGGAATTTAAATTGAAAAAGCTCATTTGTTTGCTTATATTTAAAGTTTTGTTAGCAAATGATTATGACTTAGGATTTGAGATTTTTAAAAATATTGATTTTACAAAAGAGCCAATTGAATACGCAAATGATTTAAAACAAGTTTATAATTTATGGTCTAAAGCTTGTAAGAATAAAAATATGCAAGCTTGTTATGATTTAGGGTTTTTATATGAGAGTGGAATAGGAACTAAGCAAAATTATACTAAAGCCATAAATCTTTATACTAAAGCTTGTGAAAATAACTTATATGAAGCTTGTTATGCAGTAGGTTTTATGAATGCTTATGGGATTGGAACGCAACAAAACAAGAAAAAAGCTATTAAATTCTATACCAAATCTTGTAATCATAATTATGCTGTTGGGTGTTATTTTTTATCATTTTTATATAAGGATAAAAAAGCTAAAGAATATTTAAAAAAAGCTTGTGATTTAGGTGATGAAAGAGCTTGTCAAAGTATTGAGAATTGAAAAATTAAATTAGAAATTTAAAGGAAGTAAGGTGAAAAAATTATTATGTTTAGCACTTTTAGGTGCAAGTGTTTTAGGTGCAGTTGATATTAAGGAATTAGAAAAAGCTTGCAATAAAAACGATTATAAAGCTTGTGATGCTCTTGGATATTTATATGCAAGTGGCGAAGATGTAGAGCAGGATTTTAAAAAAGCAAATAAATTATGGATTAAGGCTTGTAAAGGTAAAGATGCTTCTTCTTGTTTTAATATAGGATTATCTTACGAACAAGGAAATGGAGTAAAACAAGATTTAAAAAAAGCAAGTGAGTTTTACACAAAAGCTTGTGATGGTGGACATACTTTTGCTTGCACAAATTTAGGTTCTATGTATTTTGAAGGAGATGGCATAAAACAAGATTTAAATAAGGCGAGAGAATTTTATACTAAAAGTTGCGAACTACAAGATTTTGGTGCTTGTGGATTTTTAGGCTTTATATATTATTCTGGAATTGGCGTTGCAAAAGATATTGAAAAAACAAAAGAATTATGGACTAAAGCTTGTGACAATAAAGACGGAGAAAGCTGTTTAGCTTTATCAAGTTTATATGAAAATGATATTAAAAAGTCTATTGAATTAATTAAAAAAGCTTGTGATTATGGAGAACATACTAGTTGTTTGCTGTATAAAAAAATAAACAAGCAATGACATTAAAGGAAGTAAAGTGAAAAAATTATTATGTTTAGCACTTTTAGGTGCAAGTGTTTTAGGTGCAAATGAGCTTGAGAGTCAGTGTAATAAGGGCGATTTGGAAGCTTGTTCAGATTTAGGAGTAGAATATGCTAAAAATCAAGATTATACTAAAGCAAAAGAATATTTTACTAAGGCTTGTGATAACGGAAATGCTACGGGTTGCAATAATTTAGGGGTTGTTTATGCGAATGAATTTGGAGTAAAACAAAATTATACAAAAGCAAGAGAGTTTTATACTAAAGCTTGTGATAATGGGGATACTATGGGTTGCTCTAATTTAGGGTTTTTATACGAAAAAGGACTTGGAATAAAGCAAGATTATTTTAAAGCAAGAGAGTTTTATGCCAAAGCTTGCAATAACGGAAATGCTACGGGTTGCTTTAATTTAGGAATTTTATATGCAAATGGATTTGGAGTAAAAAAAGATTACATAAAAGCAAAAGAATATTTTACTAAAGCTTGCGATGGTGAAAACGCTAGTGGTTGCTCTAATTTAGGGGTTGTGTATGCAAATGGATTTGGAGCAAAACAAGATTATGCAAAAGCAATAGAACTTTATGCTAAAGGTTGTGATGGTAACGATGCTATGGGTTGTTATAATTTGGGGGCTTTATATAATAACGGGCAAGGCGTTAGAGAAGATAAAAGAAAAGCTAAAGAATACTTAAGAAAAGCTTGTGATTTAGGCGAACACAACGGCTGTAGTCATTATGAAATATTAGATGAGCAAGGGTTTTGATAAATAACAATGATAAATTTAAAGGAAGTAAAGTGAAAAAATTATTATGTTTAGCACTTTTAAGTGCTGGTATTTTAAGTGCAAATGAACTTGAAAGTCAGTGCAATCAAGGGGATTTTGAAGCTTGTTTTAATTTAGGAGTAGAATATGCTAAAAATCAAGATTATACTAAATCAAAAGAATATTTTACCAAGGCTTGTGATAACGGACAAATTCTTAGTTGCCTTAGCTTGGGTGAATTTTACTTTTTTATAAATCAAGATTATGCTAAAGCAAAAGAATATTTTACTAAGGCTTGTAATGAAGATGCTACGACTTGCTCTGATCTAGGGTTGTTATATAGTGAAGGGTTTGGAATAAGACAAGATTATATAAAAGCAAAAGAGTTATTTACCAAAGCTTGTGATGCGGGAAGTATTGTTGGCTGTGTTAATTTAGGAAATTTATATGCTAACGGAAATGGTGTAAAGCAAGATAATGATAAAGCAAAAGAGCTTTATACTAAAGCTTGTAATGATGAATTTACTGAAGGCTGTTATGGTTTAGGATTGTTATATAGCAAAGGGGTGATTAGAACAAGCGAAGATTATTTAAAGGCAAGCGAATTTTATACTAAATCTTGTGATGGTGGAGAAAGTGTTGGTTGTTATAATTTAGGTGTTTTATATAGCAGTGGGTATGGAGTAAAACAAGATCCTATTAAGGCAAAAGAGCTTTTTACTAAAGCCTGTGAAGATGGGTTACCTAATGGTTGTTTTAATTTAGGCAGTTTGTATTATAAAGGCAAAGGTGTAAAACAAGATAAAACAAAGGCTAAGGAATATTTTGGCAAAGCTTGTGATTTAGGCGGTCAGAATAGTTGTTATTGGTATAGAAAATTAAACGAGCAAGGATATTAATAATAAGAAATTTTAAGGAAATAAAATGAAAAAATTATTATTTTTAGTGCTTGTAGGTATGAGTTTATTTGCAAATAAAACCAATAAAGAATGTTTAAATATGAATTATAAAACTTGCTACGAGATAAATGATAAGAATTTAGAAAGTAAATGTGACAATAAAGATTATCATGCTTGTTTTTTATTAACACTAATTGAGTTAGATAACAATTGCAACAAAAACGATTATGAATCTTGTCATAAACTAGCTAACGAATATGAGAGTGATTGGAAATTTAAAAAAGCTATAGAATTGCATACAAAGGCGTGTAATGGTGGATATTTTCAAAGTTGTGATTTTTTAGGCTTTTTTTATGAACATGCTCGTGGGGTAAAGCGAGATATTGCTAAGGCGATACATTTTTATAAAATAGCTTGTGATAACAAGGAATATTTAGCATGTGAAAGCATAGGTTATATATATTCTGAAGGTTTTTGGCTTATGCAAAATCATAAAAAAGCGATTGAATATTATAAAAAAGCTTGCGAGTATAATAAAGGAAGATGTGAAAAATTAGCTTGGCAATATGAAAAAATAGATGATTTCAAAAATGCTATTAAGGCTTATGAAATTTCTTGTGATGCTAAAAATAATAATGCCTGCTTACGCTTAGGAATAATGTATGAAAACGGCGAAAATATAGAGCAGGATATAAATATGGCAAAAAAATATTATAGTCTTACATGCCGATATAAAGGCGGCGTAACTTGTGATAAACTAGAAATGTTAAACCAACAAGAAATTATAAAATAAATATGTAGGATAAAATATGAAAAAATTATTATCTTTGGTATTTTTTAGTATAAGTATTTTAGTTGCAAATGAAAACAATAACGAATGCTTAAATATAGATTATAAAACCTGCTTTAAACTTAATGAAGCCGAACTAAAAAGTAAATGTGATAAAAAAGATCACCCATCTTGCTATCTTTTAAATACGCTAAAATATGAAAAATTATGCGCTCAAAATGATTTAGAAAGTTGCTACGAACTAGCTGGGCAGTATGAAGATCATAAAAAATATAAAAAAGCCTTTAAACTACGCACAAAAGCATGCGATGGTGGGTATTTTTCAAGCTGTGATTATTTAGGTTTTTTTTATGAACAAGCTCGTGGTATAAAGCGAGATATTAAAAAATCTATGCAGTTTTATAAAATAGCTTGTGACAATAGAGTAGCGAATGCTTGCAAAAGTTTAGGTAATAAGTATTCTACAGGTTTTTGGGTTAGACAAGATCATAAAAAAGCGATTGAATATTATAAAAAAGCTTGCGAATATGACAGACCATATCAATGTGAGGAATTAATATACGAATATGAAAAAAATAAAAGATTATGAAGAAGCAATTAAGATTTATAAAAAAACCTGCGATAATGGATATTTCCCAAGCTGCGAGCGTTTGTTTTTGATGTATAAAAATGGCGATAGGGTAAAACAAGATTTGAATTTAGCAAAAAAATATTTAGCCGATGTTTGTCGTTATAGTCCTGAGTACTGCGAAGAATTAGAAATAAATGAAGAAGAAATCTTCAATCAGGAAGTAAAATGAAAAAATTATTATTTTTAGTGCTTTTAGGTGCTGGTATTTTAGGTGCAAATGAGCTTGAGAGTAAGTGTAATAATGGCAATTTAAATGCTTGTGTGAATTTGGGAATAGAATATACTGAAAGTCAAGATTATATAAAAGCAAAAGATTTATGGCTTAAAGCTTGTAATGGTAGAAATGCTAAGGGTTGTCACAACTTAGGGTTTTTATATTACAATGGACAAGGTGTAGCACAAGATTACGCAAAAGCAAGAGAGTATTATGCTAAAGCTTGTAATGATGGATATGCTGGCAGTTGTTTTAACTTAGGGATTTTATACGATAACGGACAAGGTGTAAGACAAGATGAAAAAAAGCAAAAGAATACTTGAAAAAAGCTTGTGATTTAGGTAATCAAGATGGTTGTAATAATTATAAAATATTAAACAAACAAGGATATTAATAATAAGAAATTTTAAGGAAGTAAAATGAAAAAATTATTATGTTTAGTGCTTTTAGGTGCTGGTATTTTAGGTGCAAATGAGCTTGAGAGTAAGTGTAATAATGGAGATTTTCAAGCTTGTTTTAAATTAGGATTAGAATATTATGGCAAACAAGATTATGTAAAAGCACAAGAATTATGGCATAAAATGTGTGATGGTGGGGATGTTAATGGTTGTACTAACTTAGGAATTTTATATAAAAACGGAAAAGGTGTAAAACAAGATTATTCTAAAGCAAGAGAGCTTTTTATCAAAGCTTGTGATGGTGGGAAAACTATGGGTTGTTTTAATTTGGGGATTTTGTATGAAAACGGACAAGGTGTAAAACAAGATTATTCTAAAGCAAGAGAGCTTTTTATCAAAGCTTGTGATGGTGGAAATATTCCAAGTTGCACTAATTTAGGGTTTTTATATTATGAAGGATTAGGAGTAAAGCAAGATTATTCTAAAGCAAAAGAATTTTATACCAAAGGTTGTAATGGTAATGATGATAGAGGTTGTTTTAATTTGGGGATTTTGTATTACAACGGACAAAGCGTAAAACAAGATGAAAAACAAGCTAAAGATTATTTTAAAAAAGCTTGTGAATTAGGACATCAAGATGGTTGTAATAATTATAAAGTATTAAATGAACAAGGATATTAATGATATTTAATCATACCGAGCATTTTAACGAGATTTATGGCTTTAAAAAGCCAATTGATTTGGAGTATTTCGGAGTATTTATAAACTCTATCAAATGCGATGAAGAAGAGTTTTTAAGTGCATTTAGCACTTACGAACCTACAAAAATAGATAATAATTTTTATATTTTTAATCAAGAATTTAAAATAAGAATTTCAACTCACGATTTAGCAATAAATGGCGGTATTTATATACAAGATTATTCAAGCTATTTATGCGCTAAGGCTTTAAATGTTAGCTCAAGCGATATTATTTTGGATATGTGTGCTGCTCCAGGGGGTAAGAGTATAAATCTAGCTAATTTTAGCGACAATTGTGAAAATCTAAGCTCAAATGAGCTAAATAGCAAAAGATTTCATAAGCTTAAAACAATCCTAGCAAACTACGGCGTAAAGGCAAAAACCTATAATCACGATGGCGTTTTGATAGGTCGTAAAACGCCCGAGCGATTTAGCAAAATATTGCTTGATGCTCCGTGTAGCACATTTATACACGATTTTTCTATCACAAAAAGTCAAAAAGAAATAAAGCAAATCGCCACTACTCAAAAAAAGCTTTTAAACTCTGCCCTAACAGCTTTACAGGTTGGTGGGGAGCTAGTTTATAGCACTTGCACGCATAATTTTTATGAAAACGAAGCAGTGATTTATAATGCGCTTAATTCTAAATTTAATATAGAACTTTTAGAAATTGATTTGCCTTGCGAATATTTGCAAGGACTAAGTAATTATGATGAAAAATATAGCGATATTAGACTTGCTAAAACTTATCGCATAAAGCCAAGCAACACACATTCAGGCTTTTTCATAGCAAAATTAAGGAAATTAGGTTAAATTATTTTGCTAATAAATTTGTAATATTCTAAGAAATATTGAGCTAATTAGTGAGTTTAAATTATAAAAACTACATAGATAGATTTAATAGTATTAAAAAGACTTAAAAGTAAGAAAACGATAAGATATTTAATCAATACATAGCAAAATCTTATAAAAAATAAATTATTTTAATAATCTGCCTTGCCTAATCAACTGCAAAATATTCTAATTAGCTATTTTAATTGTTTGGCTTGGCAATTAGTGTTTTTACAATAATTAGTTAAAACCTAAATACTTAATAGTATTTAGGGAAAGTTTTAATTATTTGTTTGTTCTTTTAGTTTTTCTTCAAGTTTTTTAAGCTTTTTTTCTGATTTTTTATGCTCTTTTTCAACTTTTTCTACTTTATCATCAACTTTATTTTCTAATTCTTTAGCTTCTTTTTTAGCTTTATTTTTTAATTCTTTTTCTTCTTTATCAGCTAATTTTTTAGCTTCTTTATCTTTTTTAGCTTTGATTTTTTCTAAATCATCTTTGTATTTATCTTCAACTTTTTCTTTTTTGGCATTTAGTTTTGCTTGGCTTTTTTCTAATTTTTTACTCTCGTAATCATATTTAGTTTCAGCTTTGATGGTTTTTAATTTTTCATTATCTATTTTACCATCTACACAATTTTTGCTGATTTCTTGTTTTTGTGTTTTTAAATATTCTAACCTTTCTGGATTTGCCTTTTTTTGATTTTGAACTTTTGTGATTTGCTCATCAAGTTTATTTAAAACCTTATCACACGATGTAGCGGCAAAAAGCGATGAAGCTAAAGCAACACTTAAAATTAACTTATTCATAAATTCTCCTTAAAAAATATTCAGCAAATAGTATAAAAACACTCATTAAACAATTAGCTTAGCTAAATAAATTATATGTAGCTAATACAAATTAAGTAAAACTTAAGAATGGGGGGGGGTATTATACTGATTTTTAAAATATTTAAGGAGAGTAAATGAAAAAATTATTAACAGCTAGTTTGTTTTGTAGCGTGGCATTATTTATGAGTGCTTGTTCTGATGAAAAAAAAGAATTAAGTCAAGATGTGTTTAAATTTAATATTGAAACTGAAACAAAAGGATTCGGTAAATATATTACGATAAGACACATTTTAAGCCTAACAACTAAAGATGATATTGAAATTAAAAAAATTACAGCAAATCGTGGTACTTGTGAAGTAAGAGATTGGAATAAAGAACATGATGGATACAATTTAAGCGATAACTTAATATCTGATGAAACTCCACCAAAATTATGTAATGCTGGAATATTAAATAAAAATTGGATTGATTATTGCGAAAAATTAATTAAATGGGCAGAACTAAGTAAAGAAGATTGTAGTTATGAGTACAAATACGATTTAGATGATACAAGCGAAGGTTTGAAACACATAAATGAAAGAGTAGAAAAAACGCAAGATTCAAAATATATTGAAAGTTGTGAAAAAGCAAAACAAGTTGCTAAAGAAAAATACAATGGAAAATATTATTATGATTATAAAGTGCCAATGAAATTTGGTGAAACTAAACAATTTGGCATATTTGATTGTTCTGATGTTGTGGAATTTAGCGTATATACAAATAAAGGCTTTGTAACTTATAGCGTTAAATAATAGCTTAGCTAAAGGAAAAACCTTTAGCTAATGCAAACTTGCCCTGCATAAACGATAAAAAATCTTAACATTATTACTCCAATTAGCACAGCAAGAGAGTTTATTATTATGAATGCAGGTTTATAGGCGTGGTTTTTAAGTGCGGTTAGGGCTATTAAAATAGGTAAAATAAGCCCCGTTCCTAGCACTCCAAACCAAAATAATTTTGAATAAAACTCATGAGAAAAAATAGCCTTAAGCGATATTAAACTCTCGCCCCCGCTATAATACATTCCTACAAAAAGTAAAAGCAAGATAGGAATTTCAAGCATTATTGCTCTTAAATCTAAAACCAATAAATATTTTATGTTTTCTTTATTTAAGTGAGCTTTAAAAAATAAAATTCCCACAAGTATATTTGCAGCTATTCCACAAGAAAACGCAGAAACCACAAAAAGCAATGGTAAAATAGGAGTATTCCATAAAGGGATTTTAGAAATCGCACTTAATAAAAATCCCGTATAAGCACCAACACATAAAGCCAAGAAAAGCAATACATATTCAATCATCTTTGCAAAATTAGCCATTTTTCTTATGGAATTTGTAATAGGAATTAAGAACCTAAAATAAAGCCCTATTTCACGCTCAAAAATGATTAATGCGTATAAAAATGCTAAAGGTGTATAAACTAATAAAAATAAAACACCTAAAGTCATAACCGAAGTAAAATTGTATTTTATTAGCAATAAATAAAATGTAAGCGGTTTGCCTAAATCAATTATTAAAAGCAAAAGCCCCAAGCTAATAGCAAGTGGAGAAATTAACGCTCCTGCTTTAATCGTTGCGTCCCAAATACTATTAGTATTATGTGTAAATCTATTAAATTTTACTATTAATGAAACCATCAAACACCCAGCACTAAGCCCTGCTAAAAACAAATATAGTGCAATAGGCCAAGGCCAATAAATCTCATTATATTGCAGTAAGCTTCCTGCCATATTATTCATAGCGTCCTCCTTTTGTATTTTTTATAAAACCTAGTTTTGGTTTAGTGCCTAAATGAGCTTTAGGATATTCAACGCTTTTACTTGCTAAGACTTTATTAATTTCTGAATTAGTATCGTTTATATCCCCAAAAATTAGCGCATCAGTAGGACATACGCTAACACAAGCAGGGGTTAAACCATCGCTTACTCTATTTGGATAGCAAAAAGTGCATTTATCAATTGCTTTTGTGATAGGATTAAGAAATCTTGCATTATAAGGACAGGCTAATATGCAGTATTTGCAAGATACGCATAAATTTTCATCAATTAATGTTATTCCATTTGCTAGTTTAAAACTAGCTCCCGTAGGACATACGCTTACACACGGGCTATCTTCGCACATTACACAACTTGCCCTTGTAAAATCTGTTTGAAGATTTGGAAAAACTCCCTTCATTTTTACATGAACTTGCACTCTAAAAACCCCACTTGGAATTTGATTTTCGTTTTTACAAGCTACACTACAAGCCTCGCAACCTATACATAAATTTTTATCGTGAATCATTACAAACTTTTTCATCTTTAAGCCCTTTTAATATCTACGCCTATATTTGTAACCATTGTGCTACAAACATAACCACTTCTTGAACCTAGCACTATGCTATCATTTGCACCTATTTCGTGAATGTTTTTAAGTGCTGGAGTATTACGACCAAATCCGTGATAAATAAACAATGTATCAGGACGAATTCCTTGAGTTAGCATAAGTTTTACTTGGATTTTGCCAAATTCATTTTCTAAATATACTAAATCGCCATCTTTAAAGCCTAATTCTTTAGCCTTAGTTTCATTTATCCACACAGGACTTTCGCTCATTAATTCATTTAAAATTGGGATATTTTGAGTATGAGCGTTTGTATGAATTGGAGTTTTGCCACTTGTTAGACAAAATTCATGATTTTTAAACACATCATAATCAGTTGTATTTAAACAGCCGTGAGTTGGGAATAAGTTTTCAACTTTTTCTATGAAAAGCTCTATTTTTTTACTAGGTGTCTTAAAGTTAATTAGTGAACTTAATTCGCCGTTACTATCAATTTTATCTTTAATTTGCAGATAAGTTTTAGCAAATTCTTTTATGGTTTTTGGCTCTCTTAAATAAAGACTAGGGACTTTATAAGTTACTATGCCATCTTTTTTAAGATTTGCTAGTAAATCTACATTGCCTTTAGCTTGTTGCATTCTATACTCATCTATTGTTGTATAAGTATAAAGCTCATCAATTTTCATCATACTTGCTAGTTTTCTAAATATATCAAAACCACTTTTTGTATCGCCTATAACTTCTACGGCTTTATTTCTCATATAATAGCCATTTCCTATAGTTGCAATGCTCTCATCTCGCTCTAAATATGAGCTTTCTGGTAATACCACATCAGCTAAATTGCTAAAATCATTTAAATATATATCAATACTTACTATAAAATCTAGCTCATTTATAGCCTTTAAACTCTCATTTACATTTGCTACATTTACTAAGTGATTAAACCTAGTATTTACCCAAGCTTTAATAGGATATGGCTTTTTGCTAAGTATTGCAGGGGCAATATCCATTAAAACTCCATGTTTTCTGGATACAAAATAGTTTTTACTTCCATCTTCACCTGCACCATCAATTCTAGGAGTGTTAGGAACCTTAAAAACATTGCTAGGATTATCAATAGTAGGGAAAATATCTTCGCCTATTATTTTGTTTAAAGTATTTGTATTTTTGCTAGTGTGAATGCCACCTTTTTTCTCGTAATTTCCCATTAAAGCGTTTGCTATTGCAATAGCTCTTGTACGTTGATATTCTGCATAAGTAGTAGTGGTTTTATGTCCCCAATCAATTACTACTTTAGGAGCAGCTTTATAGATTTCATCGGCAATTCGCTCAATAGTATCAGCACTAATTCCAGTGATACTTTCTTGCCATTTAGGGCTTGTATCTTTTACACTAGCTTTAAGTTCATCAAGTCCTATGCAATATTCATTTACAAATTCTTTATCGTATTTTTCATCTCTTAGCCAAATATGAATTAATGCCATTAAAAATGCCACATCAGTTCCTGGCTTAATAGGTAGCCACTCATCAGCCTTAGCAGCAACTACGCTAAATCTAGGCTCAAGGACAAGTAGTTTTGTATCACTTGCAGCTGCAAATTTAGCTAGTTTTTTAGCATCACTTATTACTATACCTTCAAATAAATTATGTCCGAAATTTACAATATATTTTGCATTAGCAAAATCTCTTGATAAGCCGCCGCCATAAGTATGCTCTAAAACCATATTATAAGTAATCGGACAGCTTGAATAATGTGAAAATATATTAGGACTGCCGTAAGCACAGGCAAAATTACTCATATGAGTGTGAGATTCTCCGGCTTTGCTTGTAAATATTACGCTTTTTGCTCCGTGCTTTTCTTTTATTTCGTTTAACTTTGTTGCAACTAGGTTTAAAGCTTCGTCCCAACTAGCTTCACGCCATTTGTTTTCCCCACGCTTACCTACACGAATTAAAGGCTTAATAAGGCGGTTTTTATCATATAATTGATTAATTCCTGCTCCACCCCTTGCACATACGCTTGTTTTATTTGCACTAAATTTTGGATTACCATTAATAAATACACCTTTATTATCTTTAACGCTTATTTCAATAGGACAGCGAGTAGAACACATCTCGCAAACCGAAAAAACACTTTTTTTATCCCCGTTTGTAAAGGCATTAGCACTTAAAACTGGATTAATACAGGCTAATGAACCTAAAAATGCAGAGCCTTTTAAAAATTCCCTTCTTTGCATTAATACTCCTTAAAATACAAATACTTTCAAAGTATTTAATTAAATTATACTTAAAAATTTTAATTAAATTATAAAATTATAATATATTTTATTTTAAATTATCGGAATTTAAATTCTTTTTATTTTTTATGCCAAATTCTTGAATTAAAATATAATTTTTTAGATTTTTCTTGACAATTAAAAATTTTTTTTGTATTATTTAGCCTTTCACAAATATTTTAATGTCTTGTTAGCTCAGCAGGTAGAGCATCTCACTTTTAATGAGGGGGCCGCTGGTTCGAATCCAGCACAGGACACCATCAATCTTGGTCGCTTAGCTCAGTTGGTAGAGCGCCACCCTTACAAGGTGGATGTCATAAGTTCGAGTCTTATAGCGACCACCATTTCTTAAACTAGGTTGCGGCGGTAGTTCAGCTGGTTAGAATATCGGCCTGTCACGCCGGAGGTCGCGGGTTCGAGCCCCGTCCGCCGCGCCATTTCCCTTTCTTTTAAAAATTTAAACAATAGTTCTCTCCTTTAATATTTTTATTTCTTAATTTATTTAGGATAAAATCTATCTCTTAAAAAAAATATTAAAGGAGAATTATGAAAGATTTTTTCATTAACTTTTTTACACTTTCAGAGCCTTTATCAATTACTTTTGTATTAGTTTATCTAATATTATGCTTTTGGCTAAATCGTTTAGCATATACTATAAGTTTTGCAAAAAGAATGACATTGGCACTATTTTTAGGTGTTATTTTGGGTGTATTAGCTCAATATTTGGCAAATTTTCCTGCAAATTCTAAAGAAGTTTTATGGCTTGAGCAAACTAGAATTTGGTATTCTTTCGTTGTAAATATTTTTATTAGCTTATTAAAACTTATGATAGTTCCTATTGTATTTTTTGGAATTTCATCATCTTTATTAAAGCTTGAAGGTGGAGTAAAGATTTCATCAATTCTTAGTAGAAGTATTTTTTGGCTTTTAATAACTACTGCAATTGCAAGTGCTATAGGTCTTAGTCTAGGTGTAATATTTAATCTAGGAAGTGATGTTGTAGTGCAAACTTCAAAAACTATAAAAGAAGCTAGAACCCTAAGCTCAATTTTATTAGGTTTAATGCCAAATAATATCATAGATTCTTTTGCAAACAATAATATTTTAGGAGTAATTTTAGTAGCATTTTTATTCACTCTTGGTGCAAGAAAAATAGGCACAAAAGAAGAAAATAAAGAAATATTTAGTACCTATAAAAATCTAGTAATTTTTATAAACAAAATTATTATGAATGTAATTACAAATATAATCCAACTAATGCCTTATGCTGTTGTTGCGATGATTGCAAATGTGCTAATAGCAAATGGAGTTGCAGCTATGAAAGAAGCTGGGTTATTTATAATATTAACTTATGCAAGTGGAATTTTAATGATTGTTGTATTTTCTATCATTTTAGCATTTCACGGCTTATCTCCTATGGTGTATTATAAAAAAGCGTTTGAAGTGCTATTATTAGCTTTTACTTCAAGAAGTTCAGCGGGTGTTTTACCGATTACCATTCGCACACTTCATACTAAATTAGGCGTTAGTGAAAACAATGCAAACTTCGTAGCAGGGCTGGGTGCTACTATAGGAATGAGTGGCTGTGCTGGGTATTATGTAGGGCTTGTGGCTGCGTTTATTATGCATAGTGCAGGGCTTAGCATTGATTTATCTAGTGCAGTTTTAATTATTATAATTACTCTTGTTGGGTCTTTAAGCATCGCAGGAATTCCTGGAATTTCAATTGTAGCAGCTTCTATTATGATTACAGGGCTTGGACTTGGAGATAAGTTTTATTTGCTAGGTGTGATTTTTGCAATTGACCCTATTATAGATATGGTAAGAACTATGAGCAATGTAAATGGTGCTATGATTGCAGCGATTGCGACTGATAGCGAGTTAAAAACATTAAATAAAAATGAATATAAGGATTTAAACAATGAAAGAGATTAATTATCAAGAATATTTAGATATTAAAGACAATGCAACTTGTGTTATAGCTTTTGGAGCACCTTGGTGTAGGGATTGTAAGATTGCTGAGCCGTTTTTGGTAGAGCTTAGTCAAAAATATACTAATATAAATTTTTACCATGTAAATGTTGATAAAGATGAAAATATAAGAGCTGATTTGGGTATTCGCCATATTCCTACGATACTTTTTTTAAAAAATGGAGAGGAAGTGCATACAAGAGTGGTTGAGCCGCACTCAATTTCTTTGATTGAAGAAGGCGTTTTAAAGCTTTAAAATGTTTAAAAATCCATCACTTAACAATGTGTTTTTACAGAGTTTTGATGGATTTTATATATATTCTAAAAATAGCGAAATTGAAATTCTTTTAAAAGAATTAGCAAATAATCTAAGCAAAAATAATCTAGTTTTATATATTTGTAATACTGACACAAAAGGCTTAAATAAAAATATTTATCACATTGATATTTTTAATGATTTAGCGATTTTGCAAGTTAAAAAATTGAAATATTTTGATTATATTTTCATTGAAAATTTATCATTTTTAAAAAATATAAATTTTCCAAAAAATGTAAAAATTATTGCAAACGGATTTTTAAAATCAGATTTAAGACATTTCAAGGGTAAAAAAACTAGATTTTTAAGATTTATATACACTCAAGATTTTATAAAAATATTTAATCAAAATTGTGAGTTTTTGTATAATTTCAAACCCAAAAATCATAGTATTTTTAGCCCAAATGAGATAGATTTTGATATAGATAAAGAAGTGGAATTTTATTTAAACTGCATTAAGCAAGGCTTTAGGTTTTATGATTTTAGAAAAAGTAGAAAAGATAAGATTTTTAAAGCACTTGGAGATGGCAATGTATCTTTTAATGAAATTCCGTTCGCAAATAATATTAGCAAAAAATATTTTTATATAAATAATCACAAAATCAACAAAGACTTTATACCAAATAATACAAATAATATAAAAGTAAATTTTATGAGTAAGAAAACAGAAGTGAAAAAATCAATATTTAAAAAATTATTTAATTTTAAGTGGGCTAGGAAAATCCTAGCCTTTAAATTATAGTTTTTCGCTATTGTTAGCTAGGTAATCAGCAACACCTTTTGGATCAGCTTTCATACCTTTTTCGCCTTTATGCCAGCCAGCTGGACATACTTCACCATGCTCATTTGTAAATAGCATTGTATCTACCATTCTAATCATTTCATCAATATTTCTTCCTAGTGGTAGGTCATTAATTACCGCGTGGCGAACTGTTCCATCAGCGTCTAATAAGAATGAACCTCTTAAAGCTACTGCTTCATCAAATAATACATCAAAACCACGAGCAATTTCTTTTGTAAGGTCTGCTACTAAAGGAAATTGAACATTACCAATACCGCCTTGGTTTACTGGAGTGTTTTTCCAAGCAAAATGGCAGAATTCATTATCGCCACTAATTCCGATTACATTAATTCCTCTATCTTGGAAATCTTTAAATCTTTTATCAAATGCGATAATTTCACTTGGACATACGAATGTAAAATCTTTTGGATAAAAGAATACTACTGTTCCTTTTTTACCCATATTTTTATATAGATTAAAATTGTTATCTATTGTATTATTTCCTAATACAGCTGGAGCTGTAAAATCTGGTGCTTTTTTTGTAACTAACATAATTTGTCTCCTTATTAATAATTTTTATTTGTTGAAAAATTATAAATGTTAAAAGTTAATAGAAATGTTAATCATACAAAAATTATCCTAAAATAATTTAAATCAAGATTTTAAGTAATTTTATAAAAATAATAAATCAGTACTAGTTTTAAAAATTATTTATTTTAAATAACTATTTAAAATATTTTTAATAAAAATTAATTTATAATATGATTTGCTTTTTGCCTTAGGCTTGTTAGGGTGGAAAGGTGGTAATATGGGAGAAACAATTATTTTAATCGTTTTAATCATAGCTTTACTAAGAACTTTAAAAAAGTTCTAAGTAAAACACTTTCAAAAAACCTTAAATAAATTATAGTGAAGCACGGCTTAGCCTAAGCTTAAAGCAATTCACCTAACCCTAGCAAATTAGCCGTGTTTTGCTAGGGTTTATAAATAGTATAATAATAAGAATAATCTATAATTAAAATTGTTTTTTTATGTTTTTTCATTTATTTGTCCTTTCTTATACTTAATATAACTAAAAGCTAAAAGTCGTTTTAGTGCCGTAAAAGTGGTAATTTCTAAAATAAAAAACACCATAAAATGTTTTGTTTAAAATATTTTTAATAAAAATTAATTTATAATATGATTTGCTTTTTGCCTTAGGCTTGTTAGGGAGCAAAGTTGGTAATATGGGAGAAACAATTATTTTAATCGTTTTAATCATAGCATTACTTAGAACCTTAAAAAAGTTCTAAGTAACCATTCTTAAACATCTTAAACAAATTATAGTGAAGCACGGCTTAGCCTAAGCTTAAAGCAATTCACCTAACCCTAGCAAATTAGCCGTGTTTTGCTAGGGTTTATAAATAGTATAATAATAAGAATAATCTATAATTAAAATTGTTTTTTTATGTTTTTTCATTTATTTGTCCTTTCTTATACTTAATATAACTAAAAGCTAAAAGTCGTTTTAGTGCCGTAAAGTGGTTGTTTCCAAAACGGAAAATACCATAAAAATATTATTTAAAATGTTTTTAATAAAAATTAATTTATAATATGATTTGCTTTTTGCCTTAGGCTTGTTAGGGAGCAAAGTTGGTAATATGGGAGAAACAATTATTTTAATCGTTTTAATCATAGCTTTACTAAGAACTTTAAAAAAGTTCTAGTAAAACCATTCTAAAAAAACTCTAATTAAATTATAGTGAAGCACGGCTTAGCCTAAGCTTAAAGCAATTCACCTAACCCTAGCAAATTAGCCGTGTTTTGCTAGGGTTTATACATATTTAAGTAATTTTATTCCGATTACAAAATAATCAATCACTAAACCTAAAGCTAATAATACAAACGGACTTATATATACTAATGCTTTGTGCTTATATTTTACGCATAGAATTATGCCTATTATAAGCCCTAAAATACTTGCTAGATAGTTTAAGATAAATGCCTTTAAAGTGTAATAATTAAAGCTTTCTATATCGCCTACATTTGCACTAAGTCCTAAGGCTTTGTCTTTTACTATTGTTTCATTATCGTTATTTTTACTTAATTCATATTCATTAAAATGAGATGATAGCATTGTATTTATAAAACTTTCTTTTGTTAGTTCAAGTCCTAGCTCTTTTGCATTTTTTTCATAGCTTTGTTTTGTATCTACTGCATTAAGCATTGCATAATAGCTTTGTAATTTTGAACCTAAATTCTCTAACTTATAAGCTCTTTTTTCTATCCATTCATCTTCACTTAATATTCTTTCTCCTGTAGGTGCTACTTCATCTACATATTTAAAATACTCTTCACTAGCTTTAGATAATAATTTATGCCTTTCCATTTCTTTATCTATATAATCACTTGTAAAAGGTGTATAACCTTTAGTGGTATTAAAATATTTTTTTATAGTGCTTTCGCTTAAAGGTGTGCTTACAGCTTGAAGATTATTTATAATTGTTTCGTGATAATCTTTTATGCTTTGATTTGCTTTGCCATATTTTCTGTAGTTTTCTATAAGTGGAACTTTCATTCCTTTATCTATATAATTTTTCTTTGCGTTATCTTGTATGTTTTGTGGTAATTGCTTTATTAATTCTTCATCACTTAGATTAATTTGTAAGCCTTGTGAATATACAAGGCTCATTATAATAATTAATATTTTTTTCATTATTGTGTTGCCTTTAGTGAATATTTACTCGTATAGATATTATCCACTAAAGACTTAATTAATTCTTTACTCTCATTATTATAAGCTGATAATTTATTATTTATTTGATTTCTTATACTCTCTTCAATATCTCTTAAATCACTTGCTACTTTGCCTTTACTTTGCCAAAAACCTGTATAATCAGGGAATACTGACCTTATATCTTCATATTGTGATTTTAGCTTAGTGCCTGAATTTTGATATATCTTCATAAATGTTTTTGTTCTATTTTCTAGCAAGTCTACAGGATGAGAATTACCACCAACTCTAGTAAAAAATCTACCAATATTACCTGTATAGCCTACATTAAAATCCTTACCTTTGCCATTTTCTAATACATCATATATATCATTTAAGCCTTTAGATAACAATAATAAATCTTGTATTTCTTGTATTTCTTCTTCAGGTTTAGAAAATCCTTGTCTTGCTAAAGTATCCTTAAGCATAGTATAAATACCTGAAGTATTGCTATTAATATAAGCTTTATTTTGATTTTTTATATTTTCTAGTTCTTTTTGTCTTTCTTGTAGCTTTGCTAATTCTTGCCTAATTATTTCTGGGTCTTCTAGGTTTGATGCGGCAGTTGTTAAACTAGTGGCTAATTGTTTTATCTTACTTGCATTATTTAGAAACTCCTGCTCTATAGCTTTATTTTGCTCTTGTGCTTTATTAAACATAGCTAAATCTACATTAGAAACGCCATTATTTCTCACGCTATTTGCACCATTACTACCTTTAGGAATAGGGTTAAAATTACTTTCTATTGCATTATAGCCTGAAGATACATAACCTAAATGTTTTGCAGCTTTAGTTTGCATATCTAAATATTTTTGAGCGTTTCTTATTTGAGTAGTATTATCAGCTAGTGGGTCATTAAAAGATGATATCATCTTATAATCTAAGTTTTTAAAATAAGCATTCTTTAGCTCATCTCCTTTTAAGTTAGGATTTTTAAGTGAAAACTCATTAAAATCACTCATTACTTTTTTAGCTTCTTCTTGTTCTTTGTAGGCTTGGTCTTTAAAAAACATATTTTGCTTACGCTCGGCTATCGTTGAATAAATATTGTTTATATTTGCTTTATGGCTTTGTTGTTGCATTTTAAATATTTCAGGTTGTGTTTTTGTAGCGAATTGATTTTGTTTTAGAGTTTCCATATCGTTTGCAGTTTTTATTTGCTCTTGTGCGATTTTTTCATCTTTAGTTTGCTTAGCTATATCTAAATCAATTGCACCTTTTTGCACTTGATTTTCTAGGTTCTTTGTTCCTAGCTTAATAAAATAAGAGATTTTTATTAATTTATTTAAAGTAAAAAAGCAATTTCAAATTCTACAAAAATTTCAAATATAAAACTAGGAATTTCCTTAAGAAATCCCTAAAAATTATTTCATTTCATTCAAACCATCAAGGTCTAAAACACCGCCACTACTAGCATTACTAACTAGCTTTTGATACATTCTAAGCCATCTTGAATTAAGCTCTTTTTTAATAGGCTTAAATTCCGCTCTTCTTCTAGCCATTTCTTCATCATCAATTAATAGATTTATAGTGCATTTAATAGTGTCAATTTCTATTAAATCTCCATCTTTAATAAGCCCTATTTCGCCACCTTCAGCAGCTTCAGGTGAGCAATGTCCTACACTAAAACCACGAGTCGCCCCGCTAAATCTACCATCAGTAAGTAATGCAACCGACGCACCTAAGCCCCTACCCATAATAAGACTTGTTGGGCTTAACATTTCTTGCATTCCAGGACCACCTTTTGGACCTTCATAGCGAATTACTACACAATCTCCAGCAACCACTTTTCCACTGCTAATCCCTGCTATTGCTTCATCTTGAGAATTAAAGCAAACACATTTACCACGGAAAACCTTATCACCAACGATACCAGCTACCTTTATTACCGCACCTTCTCTTGCGATATTGCCAAATAATACACATAATCCACCACGCTCAGAATATGGATTATTTAAAGTTTTTATAGCCTTTCCATCAGGATTACTATCCTTAATCAGTTCTCCTATACTATCTCCACTAATAGTAAGTGCATCTTTGCTAAAGAATTTACTTTTTTTGCTAACTTCATTCATTATTGCATATATTCCACCACTACTTCCTACATCTTGCATATGAGTTCCTGGCAGACTTGGACTAACCTTAGCTATATGTGGTGTATCTTGAGCGATTTCGTGCATTAATTTTAAATCAATCTCATCAGCATAAGCTTCTTTTGCAATTGCTAAAGTATGTAAAATTGTATTCGTGCTACCACCCATTGCCATATCACAAACAAGAGCATTTTTTAAACTCTTATTATTTAAAATATTTCTAATTTTGTATTTTTCGCTTAGCTCTTCGCTCTTTGCAATCTCACAAATTCTTCTTGCAGCACTTCTTAATAATTCTTCTCTTTCAGAAGTTAAAGCTAAAATAGTTCCATTTCCTTTAAGCGCAATGCCAAGGCTTTCCATTAAAGAATTCATTGAATTTGCAGTAAACATTCCACTGCAACTTCCAGCTCCAGGACATGCAGCGCATTCAATTTCTTTTAATTTTGCTTCATCAATTTTACCTACTTCGTATTCGCCAACTGCTTCAAACGCTGTATTTAAATCAATTTGAGAACCATCTTTAAGCTTACCTGCAGCCATCGCTCCACCACTTACAAAAATAGTAGGCACATTCACTCTTAAAGCCCCCATAATCATACCTGGAGTAATTTTATCGCAGTTTGGAATAGCTATCATTGCATCTAGGCTATGTGCGTTCATAACCGTCTCAACACTACTTGCTATTAATTCGCGACTTGGCAACGAATAAAGCATTCCACTATGTCCCATAGCAATACCATCATCAACACCAATGCAGTTAAACTCAAATGGCACACAGCCGTTTTTGCGTATTTCATCTTTGATAATTTCAGCATATTTGTTTAGATAAAAATGCCCTGGAATAATCTCTATAAAACTATTACAAACCCCAATAAATGGCTTTGCAAAATCTTCATCTTTTAGCCCAACGGCTCTTAATAATGACCTACTTGGTGCTTTTGTATAACCTTTTTTAATAGTATCACTTCTCATTCTTGCTCCTTTTTATATATTAATAGATTTTCAAATTCCTATTTTAAATTCTAAATAAAAATATTATGTGGTTCTTCAGGTTTGCTTAGCTCATACCCTTGAGATTTTTCTATTCCGTAATCTTGAACTATTTTTAAAATTTCTTGATTTTTTACAAACTCAGCTACAACTTCATAACCTTGCTTATGAGCAAATCCTACTAGAGTTTCAAGAACGGTTCTAGCATTATTATCAATTACTAAACTTTCAATAATTGAGCCATCAATTTTTAAGTAATCAAACTTAATTTTTAATAATCTATAAAAGTTTGAATATCCACTACCAAAATCATCTATTGCTATCTTGCAACCCCTAAATGAAATTGATTTTAAGAAATTTGATAAATCATCATATTTATCAATACTTTCACTTTCTAATATCTCAACACATAAAGCTTCTGGGCGAGAGCATTTTTCTAATCTATTTTCAAATACATCTCTAGTTTCTTTATTGATAATATCAGAGTTAGCTAGGTTTATACTAAAATTCGCATTAGGATATTGCTCTATCAAATCAAAAACCTTATTAATTACTACTTCTTGAATATCTTTATAAAGACCCACTTTTCTTGCTACATCTAAAAAAAGTCCCGGTGAGACTATATTATTATGCTCATCTCTTAACCTTACTAACACTTCATAATAAGAAACTTCTTTTGTAATAGAATTATGCACACCTTGACAAACCACAAATATTTTATCATTTTCTAAAGCATATCTTATCTGACCTACTACTCTTTGTTGCTCTGCGTGTTGTTTTTCTATACTTAAACCTTCTTTATAAACACAATAAGGCTCTTTTGTTTTAATAGTCTCATAACTTGCTAAGATTGCTTGTGCAAGTCTATTAATAATCTCTTGATTTGACTTTCTAATATCACGCTCACTTGAAATTCCGATATTTAATTCTAAGTCTTTAAGTTCCATACCAGAATTTATTTTTAACTCAAATTTATTTTTTTTACCCCTTGTAGAGTTGATTGTTTGAGTTTTAAAATGATTTTGTATCAAATCAGCTGCTGCCATAGCTTCTTCGTGGTTTTTATAAACTATACAAAACTCGTCTAGTTGCAAATGATAAATACTGGTGCTTTTTAATACCTCATCGTTATTTTTCACATTTAAAGCATTTTTTAAAGAATTTGCAAAAATCTTTATAATTTCATCAATCATAATAGTTGAATAATTTAGCCTTAAATCATTGAAATTATCAATTTTTAAATATAAGAAAATATTATTTTTATTAGCTTTATCGTCTTTTAATTCCCTATCTTGTAAAGCCTGTAAAGATAATAAACCTGTTAAGCTATCTGTATCTAATTTCTTTTGCATATTGTCAAGCTTAGTTTTATAATCTTTAATTTGTAAGATTTTTTTAGTTACATCAACTTTATTAATCAGCTCGATATTATCACCTAAATTTTTTCTAAACACAGAGAAAAATCTAGTTTCTTTTCTACTTGTAATATCATTTTCATTATAAGCTTGGATTTTGCTATGACTTTCTTGAATTAGCGTTCCATAATCAAACCCTTTAGCACTATCAGTCAAATCAATAATTCCATCTAATGAATCATAAAAATTCACAGCTTGTGCTTTTCTTATACTTTCACTTTGTTCGGTTGGTGCATGAACATTGAATGTAAAAGTATCATTTACATATTCAGCATATAAATTCTTTTTATTTTTTGTATTTATTAAAACTTGTTGAATTGGAGAATTTAAAAATGCTTTATATAAAATATTTAATGCACTTGTTAAATCTAGGCTATATTTAAAAATAATAAAAGTAGTAAATATTAATAAAACTGCAAAAATTGCACCAACTAAAACTAATTGGTCATTTGTCTTTTCTAAATGCTCAATTTTACTTAAAACTTGCAATTTTAATTGAGTTAAAATATTTTCAAAATCTGTGAAATTTTTAATTTCATTTTTTTCTTCGTGAAGTTTTTTCACTCCATCTAATAATTTTCTACTTAATATTAAATATGTTTTTTCATCATCAATAGTTGATATTTTATCTTCTAAAAGCTCTATATATTCTTTATCTTTATCTAATTTGGTTTTTGCATAATTTTGTTTTAATTCAATTAATTGTGTTTTATAATCAATAATTTGTTTTGTATTATTTTCTATTAATGAGTCTAAAAACTCAATATATCCTTTTATTGAACTCACGCTAATTTTAGTAGCAAATATATACTCTAAAACATTTTGTTTTACATCAACCAATTTTGATTGAGAATAAAGCACATTAAAGCTTTTAAAATCACTTCCGCTAGTCCCTAATAAACTATTAAAATCTTTTATATATTGTTTTAATTTTTCTATACTACTTTTAATTTTTTCTTCTTCATTAGCATTTAATTGTTTATTGTTTTTAAGAATTTGAATTAGCTCATTAGTTTTAACATCAATCTCACTTAACTTCTTGCCACTATTTTCAAAATTTGCATAAATACTTGGTCTTTCTATATTTAGCATTAATTCTTGATTATCTAACATAATTTCGTGTATGTGATTATTTATATCGTAATTAATATCTATTTGATGAAGTTTGGTAAAAAATATTCCAGTGCATACAAAAATGCCAACCATCATTGCAGCAATGAAAATCTGTAAAATCTTTTGAACAAATGTTTTTATTTCTATATTTTTATATTCTCTATTCATTTCTCTTCCAAAATCTTAGGTCTTTTTCCTTCAAGTGTTTTTAAAAATTCTATTATATCATCAACATCTTTATCTGGCATAACTATGCCTAATTGACAAGCAGACATAACTCTAACAATATCTTCTAAATTATTAAATGCTCCTTGATATGTATATGGTTGGGTAATTGTAATATTTCTTAAAGTAGGCACTTTTACTTTTTTATCTTCTAATTTACAGCCTTCTGAAAAGTTAGTATTTATATCAGCAATTATATTACTTCCAAAATTACTACCATTATGACACGACGAGCAGCCATAAAAATTAAATAATTTAAGTCCTCTTTTGGCATTATCACTTATAGCATTTTTATCTCCTTTTAAATATAAATCAAAAGGAGCATCAAGAGTTATTAAGGCTTTTTCAAATTCTACCAAAACACTTACTAAATTATCATAATTAGCGGCTAATCCTATTTCATTAAACCATCTTTGATATGTTACATTTAACTTAACCCAACTATTAAATTCATCAGGCGTAATATTCATATCATCTTTTAATGTTTGTTTAATTTGCTCTCTTAAATCAGTAATATTTGCGTCTTTAAAAAATAAATTAGAATATACAATATTTAAAATTGTTGGTGGGTTTGTTAAATTATCAGAATTTATACCAGAATTATTCGTCCCACTACCAGTAAGATTTAAATTATGACAGGTATTGCAAGATACTTTATTAGGGCTTAAATTAACATCAAAATATAATCTTTTACCAACGGCAGCTAATTTTTTATCATAAGGTATGCTAGTTAAAGGTTTATATATATTCTCATCTGCAAAAGCAAAAACAATAAATACAATTAAAAATATAATCTTATTCATCATTGTCCTTGCATTCCTCACAAACTCCTTTTACCAAGACAGAATTAACTTTTAAATTATTAATTGTTGGAAACTCCAAATCTTTAGTATGATGACAAATATCACACACAAAAAGTGCATTATTACCTTTATTTATTTGATAATAACCCTTGCCATCTAAATCAATTTTATTTACCAATTTAGACTTTTGAAACTGCTCCATCGTCCTATAAAATGTAGTTTTATTTGCCTTAGTTTTAAATTCATCAAAACTCATAGGCTCTTTAGCAGCTAAAAGCTCATCTAATAATAAAATTCTAAGTTCTGTAATACCGATATCGTGCTTTTTTAATAATTTTACTGAATTCATCTCGTAAATAATAGCAAAAAAAATTAAAATTTAAACCTAATTTATTTTTTGCAACTAAGTTGCATTTAAGCAACAATTTACTACACTTGCAACTTTAAAACATTTATGAAAAGGAATTGCAATGAAAAAGATATTATTAAGTTCATTAGCTAGCGTGTATTTATTAGCTAATAATGTAGGAGTTAGCATATTACCACAAGTTGAAATTGTTAAAAAACTATTACCAAATGCAAATATTACAACTCTTATGCCAGCAGGAGCTGACCCGCATACTTACGAGCCAAAACCAAAGCAAATGATGGAGCTTAGTAAGGCTAAAGTATTTTTAGGTATCGGGGTTGAAATTGAAGATATATGGCTTAAAAGACTTGCCGAAAATACCAATATAAAAATAATTCACACTGATGAAAATATTCAAAAAAATAATTATTCTCATAAAGAATTAAACGAGCACCATCACGAACATAATGATGATATATATAATGGGATTTTTGATGATAATGATGTAAAAAATAGAGATTTAAGTGATTGGATTGGTAATTGGAAATCAATTTATCCTTACGCTAAAAATGGGGATTTAGATGAATATTACAAATTAAAATCAAATGCAAAAAAAGATAAAACTGAGCAAGAATATAAAGAATATTATCTAAATGGCTATAAAACCGATGTAGAAAGCATAATCATTACAAAAGATAGTATGGAATTTATACAAAATGGTATAAGTAAAAAATCAAATTATAAATATATTGGATACAAAATATTAACCTATGAATCAGGTAAAAAAGGTGTTAGATATTTATTTGAAGCTACCAATAAAGATGCAGAATTTAAATATGTGCAATTTAGCGACCACAATATCGCTCCTACAAAAGATTTAGAACATTTTCATATATTTTTTGGCAACTCTAGTCAAGAAGAATTGCTAAAAGAAATGGATAATTGGCCAACTTATTATCCTAAAAATATGAGCGTAAAAGATATTAAAAAAGACTTAATTCATCACATAGGCTCAAATCATAAAGAAGAGCACCATCATCACGAGCATCATCACGAGCATTCAGGCTTAGATGTGCATATTTGGACTGACCCTATTTTATTAAAACAAATTGCACAAAATTCAGCTAATGCTTTAAAAGAAGCTTTTCCTAATGAAAGCAAAACAATTGATGAAAATCTAAAAAATTATGAAAAAGAATTAGATGAATTAAACTTAAAAATATATGATTTAACGAAAAATGTGAATGTAAAAGGTTTTATAAGCGCTCATCCATCGTGGGGATATTTTGCTAAAAGATATAATCTTGTTGAATATACTTTAGAATTTGAAGGTAAAGAAATAAAACCTAGTGAATTAGCAAAAATCATAGAAATTGCAAAAGATAAAAAAGCTTGCCTTGTTTTAAAAGCACCGCAATTTAATGATAAATTGGCAAAAACCATTCACAAGGAAAGTGGATTAAAATTAGTAGAAATTAATCAACTTTCTAATGAATTATCTAAGGAGCTTTTAAACTTTGCGAAAATTATTAACGATAATTGTTCTAAGCATTAATATATACGCTTGTGCTTTATGTGCTTTATATACGCCAACTGCTCATGTTAGCTTTAAAGGAAATTCCATTTCATGGGAATTTTCTTCTAATTTTTCACAAACACTATTAGACGGCTATGATTTAAATAATGACAAGAATTTAGATGAAAAAGAATTAGTAGCCGTTCGTGCTGCTTTGCTTGATTATTTACTACCTAGAGATTTTTTGACTACTTTAAAATATTATGATTTGCCATTCGGAGAAAGCAAAAAAATCAAATTTATTGTTAAAGATATTAAAGTAAGTTTTGATAAGGAGCTTTTTTTAGAATACTTTATAGATTATGATTTTAGTCCTAAAATTGATAGAGTTTTAATGTTTTCGGTAGAGGATTTAGATGGGTTTTTTAATTTTAAAATAAAAGAAAATACCTATAAAGTAGATGGTTTTAGTATTAATGAAAACATTAATCTAAATGCAGTTTATTATGAATTTCAAAAAGCAAATGTAATAGAAAAAATAGCTCAAAAAGTAGATGAAAAAGTAGAAAAATCAAAAGAATTTGAAACAGGAATTTCAAAATCATTTTATGATATTTTATTAGAAAAATTAGCAAAATTACAGAGCAAAATGCTTGAATTATTAAAAGACAATAGCATATATTTATATCCTATCGCACTAATTTATGGCTTTTTTCACGCTTTACTACCAAGTCACGGAAAAAGCATAACTGCAGCTTATTTTATGAACTCTAAGAAAAAAATATTATTTTTTAGTCTAAAAGTAGGTTTTATTCACTTAGTAAATGCCTTTATAATTGCTAGTTTTTTCTCTTTATTTAATCTTTTAAATCTTAATAAAATTTCAGGATTTTTAATAAGTTTCTTAGCACTTATTTTGCTTTATTTAAAACTAAAAAAACCACAAATTTCACAAATTGCAAAAACACCAAATAATATAAAAAGCTTTAGTGTGGCTAATGAGAATAGAATTTTAAATGTAGTAAATAAAGAAAAAGTTCTTGATAATTTCTTAGCATTTAGCATAGGTTTATTGCCTTGTCCTGGACTTATTTTAGTAATTGGTTTTATAAGTAGCTTAGGTGCTAGAGCTTTTATAGCGGCTTTATTAATCGCATTAGGTATGAGTTTGGCTATATTTTTAAGCGCATTTATAATAACAAGATTTAAATTTAACTCAAAAATAGAGATTTTAAGCCTTGTATTTGTAATATGCGTTGGATTATTTATAGGATTTTTTGGATGATTGAAGTAAAAAATGTAAGCTTTTCTTACGATACGGAAGAGATTTTAAGTAATATTAGTTTTAATGTAGAAAAAAATGAATTCGTAGGAATTATAGGAGCAAACGGCGGTGGAAAAAGCACAACTTTAAAGCTTTTATTGGGTTTGTTAAAACCAAGTAAAGGCGAAATTATTATAAACACAAATAAATTAAGTTATGTCCCGCAAGTTGCTAATATAAATCCTAGTTTTCCTATCAATGTTTTAGATGTAGTTTTGATGGGAACTTTAAAAAGAAATTCATTCTTTTTTAATTCAAAACAAGATAAATTAAATGCACTTTTAGCACTTGAAAAATTAGGCTTAAAAGATTATGCAAATAAAAGATTTGCAAGTTTAAGTGGAGGGCAAAAACAAAGAGTTTTAATAGCTAGAGCAATACTTAGTGGCTGTGAATTGTTATTACTTGATGAGCCTACTGCTAGTATTGATGCAAAAGGACAAATAGAAGTGTTTGAATTATTAAAAAGCCTTAATAATCAAGGAATTAGCATAATTTGTGTTTGCCACGATATAGCTTTAATTTCTTCGTATGCAAATAAATTAATTCATATTAGCAAGACCGCACATTTACACAAAATCACAAAAGGTCTTGATAGCAACAAATTATTACACTTAGCAACGCATAAAAATAATTTATGCGAAGTTGATATATGGGAAAATTATGGAATATCTAAATTATAATTTTATTCAAAATGCAATTTTAGCAGCGGTTTTAGTAAGCATTGCTTGTGGGATTATAGGAGCGCTTGTTCTTACAAATCGCCTTGTAGCAATGGTAGGTGGTATTTCTCACGCAGCTTATGGTGGGCTTGGGATTTCGCTTTATTTTGGAGTTAGCACTATGCTTAGCACTTTAACCTTTGTTATTGCTTGTGCTGTTTTGATTGCATATTTATCAAGAAATTACAAAAATCAAGATGCTGTAATTGGTGTAGTATGGGCTTTTGGAATGAGTGTTGGGATATTGCTTAGCGATTTAAGTCCTAATTCAAATTCCATAGTTTTTAGCTATTTATTTGGAGCTATTTTGGCAGTTGAATTAAGTGATATTTATATTATGTTAAGTGCTGATATAGCTTTTATCATAATGGCTTTTGTATTTTATAGACAATTAATAGGAGTTAGCGTTGATAGTGAGTTTTGCAAGGCAAATGGTGTTAATGCAAATCTAATTTATTATATGCTAATAATTGCAGCCGCTATTTGTATAGTGATTAGTTTAAGAGTAGTTGGAATGGTTTTAATACTAGCTTTGCTTTGTATTCCTAGCTATATTTCTTCTATGTTTTGCACCAAGCTCTCATCTATGATGATTATTTCTGTATTATTATCACTATTTTTTTGCTTAGGTGGATTAATTTTAAGTATTGCTTATGAATTAAGTAGCGGAGCTTGTATAATTTTACTTGCTTGTTTTTGCTTTATGATTGCTTATGTTTTAAGTTTTATTGTAAAAAAAAGAATTTGAAATAAGATAAAAATCTCATTTCAAATTCTAAAATTATTTTATAAATATCTTTGCAAGTGCTTCATTTACCTGCATTGAAGCTTTTTCATAATTTTCATTTTTTACCCATAGTTGAATTGCTATTTCTATATTAGTATCATTTACATTTTTAACCCCAACATAAATTGCTGGATTTTTTAAAATTAATTCATTTTGACCTAATGCTGTTTCAACTTCTTTTCTAACATCACATAAAGTTGATGGGTCAATTACTTTAGAATAATCAATTCTTCTTGTTTTTTCACGAGAATAATTATAAATATTATCGCTTATAACTTTTGAGTTTGGAACTATTATATTTGTATTATCGTATGTTCTAAGCGTAACTGAAAACAAACATATATCAGATACAAATCCTTCTCCTGCACCAAATTTTACATAATCACCTATTTTAAAAGGTCTAAACACTACAACCAAAACACCCGCAGCTATATTTGATAAAGTTTCTTTAAATGCAAAAGATATAGCAAAAGATGTAGCTGTAAATAAAGCAACGAATGAAGTCGTATCAACACCAACATTATTGAGTGCTGCTAGAATTCCAACAACTAAAATTATAATTTTTACAAGCTTAACTAAGAAATTGGTTAAAGTCTCATCTGTGCTAATTTTAATTAAAGTAACTCTTAAAATTTTTCCTACAACTTTCATTAAAAACAATGCTAAAACAATAATAAGAATTGAACCTAAAATCTTAAAACCATATTTTAAGAAAAATCCTTCAAAATCAAAACCTGCACTTTGCAAATCAATTAGTTTATTCAGAGTTTCTGTGGTTGTGGCTTTTACATCTTGAATTGTTGTATCCATCAATATCCTTTTTAAAAAATTTGAAAATGAATATTAACAATTAATTACTTAATTTTAATTAATATTATTCTCTAATCTAATTAAAAGGAGTAAAAATGAAAAATATTTTAGTGCCTATGGCAAATGGAGCTGAAGATATTGAATTAATTAGCATTATTGATATTCTTCTAAGAGCGAAAAATTATGGAGCTAATATAAATGTAATTTGTGCTAGTTTAGATGATAATTTAGAAGTTACACTAGATACTGGTATGGTTTTAAAAGCTAAGGTAAAACTAAGCGAAGTTGATACTAAAAACATTGATGCAATTGCATTAGCAGGTGGTTTTGGTGGTATGACAAACCTTAAAAATAGTGAAAAAATCAAATCAATTTTACAAGATTTAAATTCTCAAAACAAATTAATAGCAGCAATTTGTGCTTCTCCAATAGTTTTAGCAAATGCTGGGGTTTTAAGTGATGAATTTACTTGCTATCCAGGTTGTGAAGAAGGAATTAAAGGAACAAGATTAAATGAGCCTGTGGTAGTTCGTAAAAATATAATCACAAGTGCTGGACCTATCACTTCATCTTATTTTGCACTTACAATAGTAAAAGAAATGGGATTTTTAGACCAATTTAATGGAATGCTTGATGGTTTATTAATAAATCAATTCGGAATTAAATTCTAATTAAAATATATTGAGTGTTTTTCAACACTCAATTAAAATATTTTCTTCTAACAAAGGAGCTAAAAAAGCTAGAACAAAATACTTTTTTAAAAAAATATAAAATGAAAAAGATTGTTAAAAATGAAGTGGCCGGGAGAAAGGGATTCGAACCCCTGGAGGCTTGCACCTCAACGGTTTTCAAGACCGCCGCTTTCGACCACTCAGCCATCTCCCGAAAAATTATCAAACAAGCGATAAAAGATTTTTTTGCAAAAGCCTTATTGGAGGTGATACTCGGATTTGAACCGAGGATCAAGGCTTTGCAGGCCCATGCCTTACCGCTTGGCTATATCACCTTATGGTGCCCAGAGCCGGACTTGAACCGGCACGGTAAAAACTACCGAGGGATTTTAAGTCCCTTGCGTCTACCATTTCCGCCATCTGGGCAAAATATGTAAAATAATGGAGCGGGAAACGAGGTTCGAACTCGCGACCCCAACCTTGGCAAGGTTGTGCTCTACCACTGAGCTATTCCCGCACTTATGAAATAAAGACAGAATTATATATTTTTTTTCTTAAATTAAACTTAATTATAAAAAAATTATGAAACTTGTATATTTACACAATTTTTGCCGCTTTTTTTACCAAAATATAATTCTTGATCGGCAATTTTAAAATAATGCTCAAAACTATCTTTACAAGGATTTTTAATAAAAATACCACCAATTGTTATAGTTGGTTTTATGTTATATTTTTTCAATTCTTGTTTTGAAACTGAGTTTTTTACTACATTCATATAGTATTCTGCTTCTTGATTGTTTTTCACATTTAATTTCACTACAAATTCTTCGCCACCCCATCTAGAAACAACGCCTTTAAGCCCTAACATTTCATACTGAATTGCTGATGCTACACTTTTTAAAACTATATCGCCTATATCATGACCATAAGTATCATTAATTCTTTTGAAATTATCTATATCACAAATTGCTATTAAAAGTGATTCATCTTTATTGAAGTTAGGAATTATCTTTTCTTCAAAGTATTTTCTATTAAAAAGACCTGTTAGAAAATCTCTATAAACCAAATAAGTTAAGTCGGATAATTTTTTATTTGAAGTAACCGTTGCAAGACCACCATAAATTAACATAAATACGGAACTTGAAAATGTATTAATATAGAAAAACAAATCTTTACTACTGCTATATTCACCTACTAAATAATGTCTAAAATAATATAAACCATATATACTAAAAAGTAAAAATAAGCTTACTGAAATTCTATATAACCATTTACTAAAAAATGTAAATTGCAAGAAAAATAAACACATCATAATAGTGCTAAATCCACTCTCAAATCCCAAATAATAAGAACCCATAATTTGGTGTAAAAAGATTTCGGTAAATGCTACAAAAAATGCCGAAGTTATTTTGTCTTTTAAATAAAAGCAAATTGCTACAAAATAACTCGTTATTGAGTAAATATTAAAAATAGCCATAGGAAAAATACCATTAATTAAAAACAAAAAACAATAAACACAATGTGTAATAAATATAGAAACAAGTAGCCAAAGGTTTATGTCTATTTCTTTTAATAATTTAATAAAGTCGTTTTTAATTGTTTTTCCTTGTTTTAATTATAGTTAAGTAATTTTGCCTAAAATTGTTTAACACTTTGATGATAAGGATTAATATGGAAAGCACTTTAGTTGCACTTGGGGTATCAACTTTTAAAATAGCACTTTTATTATCACTTCCGATGCTCTTAGCTGGACTTATTGCAGGACTTTTAATAAGTATATTTCAAGCAACAACCCAAATTAACGAAATGACTTTAAGTTTTGTACCAAAAATCATTTTGGTTGTTGTAATAATAATATTCTTAATGCCTTGGATGATGAATCAAATGATAGATTTTACAACTATGATATTAAATAAAATTCCAAGTTTTGTTAAATGATTTACCTAGCACAAACCGATACTACAGCTGGATTTTTAAGTAAAGATTATAAAGAAATTAATTTAGCTAAAAAAAGAGAAATTAATAAACCTTGCATAATCACAAGCACATATCTAACTAGCCTTAAAAACCTTGCAAGAGTTCCAAATAAATTTAAAAATCAAGTAAGAAAAGCTAAAAAAACAACCTTTATATATAAAAACCAAATATCATTTAGGCTAGTAAATGATAATAAACATAGTTTATTTTTAAAGAATTTTAAATATTTATACTCAAGTAGTGCAAATTTGCACGGGTATGAATTTGATATAAATTATGCAAAAAATATAGCTAATGTGATTGTGGATTTGGATTTAGCTCAAAAAAGTTCATCAAAAATGTTTAAAATAAACAATTCTAAACTAAAACAAATTAGATAAATTATGATTTAAGTTTAAAAAAACTACCCCCACTACCACTTAAAAATAAGCCCTTATTAGCATAGTCTAAAGTGATAGAATATAAAGCATTGCAAGATTTTAGCAAATCATTTAAATCATAATTTGTAAAATTATTTAAAAGCTCTTTTGTCTTTAATTTACTTAATTCATCATTTGCATAATATTTTGGCTCTTTTGCAAATTCACTAAAAACATCTTTTGTGCTACAAGGTGTGCTAAATTCTAATGAAAAATCGCATAAATCATCGCTAAAATCATCAATTATCTCACCATATCCACTAACATTAGCACTCTTTAGCCCACTTTCAAAAAAGCTCACATCAGCCCCACTAAGCCTAGCAATTGCTTTAGTATCAAAAGGCTTTATATCATTTAATAGTTTTATAAAACAAGCAGCATTAGAACTAGCACCGCCAAGTCCTGCAAAAGTAGGGATATTTTTGTGTAAAACTAAAGCGAAATTATTTTGAAATTCTTGTTTTAAATTCTCATCAATCAAACTTAAAACTTTTGAAAAAATATCGCTTTTAGAATAAAAATTACTTACTAAATTATCATTTATCAAATAAAACTTATCCATCAATTCATCTTGTTTAAACTCATTTTCGTAAGTAATTCCATTGATTTTTAATAAAGAATTTGAATTAGGAATTAAAGTTTTATCTAAATTCCTAGCTTCGTTTTTAGGTATAAAATAAAGCTCATCATATAAATTATCAATCCTATAAAATCTTGAAATTAATTGATGATAATTATCCTTTTTGCCTGTGATTTTTAAAAAAATATTAATCTTTGCAAAAGCTTTCATTATTTATCTTTTTTATACATTGAAAGTGAGCTTACTAAACTATCTAACAATTCACTTGAAGATGCAGCTGATTGGATATTTTCATCTTTTATAGAATCTACTAATTCATCTCTTAAAATTAAAGTTTGTTTAGGAGCTTCTATACCGATTTTTACCGAATCGCCCTTTATTTCAAAAATCTTAATTTTAATCCCACCATCAATAACTATTCCTTCACCTGCATTTCTTGATACTACTAACATTTTTCCACCTTATTTAAAATATATTCTATTTTTTCATCTAATCTAATAATGCTAAAACAATCTCCTAAATCTATTTTATAAATTTTATAATCTTGTTTTTGAAAATCACTTAAGTTTAATTTTTTACCCAATAGCAAGTCGTTTATATCGCCTAAATAAAAATTTTCTTCTAAATCAACACTTCCAAAAGCATCATAATTTTTAAATTCCTTAAAGCCGCCTTCACTAAGTCTTCTTAAAGCACTTAAAGTCCCTTTTACACCTAATTCATCGCAAATTAGCTTGGCGTATGAACGAACATAAGTGCCTTTGCTAGCACTTAATCTAAAACTAATAAAAGGGAAATTATAATGCAAAAACTCAGCTCTCACACTCATTACACACTCATTTAGCTCAACCTTTTCGCCATTTCTAGCTAACTCATACGCTCTTTTGCCATTGATTTTTTTAGCACAAAATATAGGCGGAGTGTAAGTTATATCGCCTTGGTATTTAGTAAAAGCTTTAATAATTTGCTCTAAACTAGGCTCTTTAACACTACAAAAGCTTATGTTTTCATTATCCAAGCTAGGGCTAATTGCACCAAGCCAAATCGTTGCTTCATAGACTTTTGGCTCAAGATTTAAAAAGCGAAATAATTTTGCGTGTTTTTTATCAGCACAGAGTAATGCCCCACTAGCAAATGGGTCAAGTGTGCCTGAATATCCTAGTTTTAGCCCTAATTTTTTACCTAATTTTAAAGCGTAAGAATTAGAGCTAATATTAATTGGTTTGTTTGCTAGAAAAATCATTATTCAAAAATAATTTTTACTTTATCGTTTTCTAAGCCATTTTCTATTATTTGCATACTTGTAAGACTACTAGCAACTGCGTTTTCTACTTCCATTACTTGATTAGGACACATCATTTTTGTGCTTGCTGGATTTTCATAATAAATATTATTATTTTCTTGTTTTATAGCACTAAAAATTCTATTGCAACCTACAAACATTCCTAATTTATTATCTTCAATTATTAAAGACCAATTACTAGAATTGCTATATTCTTTATTTGTGTCTTTAACTATAATTTTTGATATTTTATATTCTTTATTTTCTAATTTTTTCACTTCTTTTGCTACCTCAACATTGTTAGTATTTACACAACCAAACAACACTAATACACTTAATAAGATTAAAGATTTTTTCATTTATTTTCCTTTGCTTTATTTATACTTTCTCTTAATAATCCTTCATCAGCTTTACCTAAAATAAAATACTCATTGCCTAGTTTTTGATACTTACCATCTTTTAACATTACTTTAAAAGGTAATTGAACCTGAGTATTATATTTTATATCATCAGTTATTGCTTCTACTATCAAATCTGCTCTTTTATCATTTGTTAAAAAATAATACGCATTATAGTTCTTTGCAAATTCTTTTAATTTTTCATTATCAGCTTCTTCTGCATAAGATAATCCAACAAACACTAAATCATCTAAATGCTTTGATTGTATATCAAAAAGCATTGGAGCTTCGGCTCTACAAGGCTGACAAAAAGTCCCAAATATATCAATAATTAAAATTTTATTGCTATCAACCAAACTAAAGCCATTTTCTTCTCTTTTGATTTTTATTTCTTGATTATCCCAACTTTTTAAAGTTAATATATCTCCAGTTTTAATACTTGTAGTTTTAGCTTCATCGTTGCAAGCGCTAAAAAATAAAGCAATAAAACTAGCGACAAACAATAATTTTTTCATACCCACTCCTTAAAAACTTCTAATAAATACGCTATGCATAGGTTTTCCATCTTTATCAAGTTTATAATACTTAAATGCAATCTTGGTTCCTATGTTTAATGGTTTATTAATTTCGTTTATATTAAAACCACTGCCTATAGTAATAGTTGTAAGCTCGTTATTATTTAATTTTTCATCGGTAAATTTAGTAAGAGCTCTTAAAGCGTTAATCTTTTTCCATTGGCATTCATAATTAATTAGCTTACCTTCATTGTTTAAATTAGTTTTTGATATAACGCAATTGTCTTTATAAAATTTTCTAATTTGAACTATTTTATCTTGTCTTGGAACATCATAATTAGTGTTCTTTTTGTGTAAATATACGCCCTCTGATTCTTTTAATATAACTTCATTAAAAAAATCTACAAATTCATCTTCACTATTAAATTCATTCTGAACTACGAATGTAATATTTTTATTAGGGTGTTCTTTTAAATAATCTCTTAAATAATTTAATCTATCCTTTAAATCTCCCTTTTGATTAGGGACATCAACCACATAAAACTTAGCACATTTAAGCTTGTTTAACATAACATCATTAAAGGTATCATAATAATCTGTCCCACAAAATAAAAGACCTTTTATCTCAAAAGGTGGAAAATCCTTTGTAAAATCTTTGCTAATTTCATAAGTTTGATTATGATTATTATATAACTTTTTACCATCCCAGTTTGCACCCATACCATCAATATATTCGCTAATATAATAATCTCTTACATCAATACTTTTTAACTCATCAAAATCACTTCCTTTAAATGAGCTACCTAGTAATGTTGAAAAAAACATACAAAAAATTAAAAAAAATTTCATCCATTCTCCTAAAATCTATATAATTCTTTAAAAAACTTTAAAATAAAAATCTAAATCTATTAATTAAGGGGACTTATGATTTCTAAAATATCTATTTCTAAAAAACTTTTATTGCTTACAAGCACATTTTTAATTATATTATTAATTTATAATATTTTGCTAATTAAAAATAGTTATAAGACATATAATTCTTCAATAACTGCACAAGATAGCGTAAAGATAATATCTCAAACTAACGAAATAATTCACTTATTACAAGTTGAGCGTGGGCTTAGCGTAGGATTTTTAGCTGGTGCAAATAAACAAACTTTAATAGAACATAGAGCTAAATTTATTTTAAATAACGACTTAAAAAACGAAGTTGATAATCTAAGAAATATGGTAGATAATAAAGCCAATAGAGCAGTAGTATTACAAAATTATACTAATTTAATAAATCAACAAATCAAAAAAGTAAAAGATATTTCTCAAAGTCTTGATGAAAGCTATGCTAGTTTAAGCGATGCTCTTAATTTAGTAGCTACTACAAAAGAAAGATATGGCTTATTAAGGGGGACTTTAAACGGAGTATTTAATGCAAATACTATGGATATTAATACTTTTTCAAACATTAGTTACCTAAATACAAGTATTTCTGGAAAATTAAAAGAATTAAAAGAACTAAAGATTAATTTTATTGATGAATATTTAAAAAATCTTTCAAATCTTGAAAGCTATAAAAAACTTCAAGAATTTATATCAACTGCTATGAATAATAATATAAATGGTAATTTTAATATAAATGCAAATGAGTTTTTCCAAGTAGCTACTAATGTGATAGAAGATTATAAAAAATTAGAAAACGAAATAACAAATCAAATTCTAAATAAAGCAAATGTAAATAAGTCTGAAGCTCAACAAGAAATAATTATTCAAATAATAATAGCCTTATTAGCACAGATTTTAAATATGTTTTTAGCTTATATAATATCTAAAAATATCATTAAAAATCTTAGCTTAATTAATACTGGTCTTAATAGCTTTTTTGATTTTTTAAGATATAAAAGCAATGATGTAGATAAAATAATCACAAATAATAAAGATGAATTTGGCAAAATGGCTATGCAAATAAATGCAACCGTATTGGAACTAAAACAAAATTATGAAAAAGACCAAACCTGTATAAATGAAATTACAAATATTACAAATTCTATCAAACAAGGTAATTTAAATAATGAAATCACCAGCGAACCTTACAATCCAAAAATAAAAGAATTAAAAGAAATTCTAAAAGAAATGTTGCAAACTCTAAAACTAAAAATAGGAAAAGATATTAACCAAATTGATGAGCTATTAAAAGAATACTCAAATATGAAATTTAAAAATAATATAAAAAACCCAATAGGAGAAATAGAAAATAGCCTAAATACCTTGCAACAAGAAATTAAAAATATGCTTTATTCTCAAGAAAATATAAGCAATACTTTAAAATCAAATTCTAATAATTTAAAAGAAAATATGAAGCTTTTATTAAATGGTAGCAAAAAGGCTAAAAACAACCTTGAAGAAAGTGCAGTAGCAATCAATCAAATGTCAAGCTCAATGACTGCAGTAGCTCAAAAAAGCCAAGAAATAATCCAACAAAGCGATAGCATAAAAAGCGTTATTGATGTTATTAGAGGCATTGCAGAAGATACAAATTTATTAGCCTTAAATGCTGCTATTGAAGCAGCGCGTGCAGGTGAGCATGGGCGTGGATTTAGCGTGGTTGCAAGTGAAGTTGGCAAATTAGCTAATAATACTAGCTCATCATTAAATCAAGTAGAAGCTAATGTAAAATTATTAGTCCAACAAATTCACGATATTGGTATGAGTATAGATGAGCAAACTCAAGCAATTAATCTAATCAATACAACCATAAGCGAAATTGATGAGCTAAGTAAAGAAAATGATAATATTGCAAATGATACAAATAAAGCTGCAAATAGCGTAGATAGTCTAGCTAGCAATATTTTAGATGATTTAAACAAAAAAGAATTTTAATTATCCTAGTTTTTAGGATAATTAAAATAAGAATTTATAATTTAAATTCTTAATAATTTTCGGAGCTTTAAAGCAGTCTTTCTCCCAGTTTTTAATGCCATTAAATTTTTCTATATCTACTTTACAAGTGTGAGCTGTGTTGCTATTTGATACCACTGAACTTGGGCTTGAGCTTGCTAGCACATTTACATTTCCATTTAGGCACCTTTTACCATCAATTTGCCACCAAGCACCTTGAAAAATCAAAATATTATTAGGATTAATATCACAAATTATTCTAGCCCCCGCTAAAATCTCACCCCTATCATTAAAAACTCTTACAATATCTCCTTGCTTAATGCCCTTTTTAATAGCTAAATCTTTATGCAAATAAACAGGCTCTAAATCATTTTCACTATCTCTTATATCGCTATTATGTAGTTGTGAATGAAGTCTATAAGGACTATGTGCAGAAGTTAAAAACAAAGGATATTCGCTTAAAAGCTCATCTTTTTGCTCGTATTTTGCGATATTGTTTTTTATACTTAAATTAATATTTTTTATGTTTTTAAATCTTGTAAAAGGCTCTAATTCGCTTAAGCCCTGCACTTTTTCATAAGATTTTTCTAAAAACTCATCAAACTCACTTAAAATTATTCCTTTTTTAAAATATCTTTCTTTAATATCTAAATAAGCCAATTTTACTAAGTCTAATTCATCTAAATCACGGCAAAATTCATAAGATTTATTAAATCTTTTTGCTATTTCTTTGCATATTTCAAAATCACTTTTTGAGTTATAAAAAGGCTCTTTTATAGGTTTTAGTGCAAAAATTATTTCTTTATTCGTGCTTTGCTCTATATCATAACGCTCCCCTTCAATAGCAATAGGCAAAACAATATCGCTCATCTTAGCTTGAGCCGTCCAAAAAGGCTCAAGTGTGATAATACACTCAAGATTATTTAAAGCCTTTAAACTCTCATTGCTATTTGGCTGATGGGTAAGATATGAGCCACAAGCATTTATCATTAATTTTATATCAGGATAGATGATTTCTTCATCTTTATAAGTGCTTTTTGTATTAGGCCTTAATAAGCACTCGCTAAGTCTTGAGCTTGGGATATAATGATTTTTGCCTTTTATTTCGCCTAAAAGTGCATTTATATCGCTTAATTTTTCTGTATTTTTTGCACTCTCACCCTTGCAACCACTGCTTAAATTAAACTCAATCCCTAAACCATCTTTGCCTATATGTCCGCACATAGCAGCTAAGCAAATTATTGCTAAGTAGTTAAATTCTCCGTTTAATTGTCTTTGAATTGACCTACCTAATAAAATATTACTAGGATTATTTTTAAGCTTTAAGGCTAGATTTTCTAAATCAGTTTTGCTAATACCACAAATCTTACTAGCCCATTCTAAGTCCTTATTTACCCCGTCGTTTATGCCTAGAAAATAGTCTTTAAATGTATCAAATCCTGTGGTTTTACTCTCTATAAATTCTTTATCATAAAGCTTGTTAGTATAAAGATAATTGCACATTCCAATAGCCATTGCCATATCAGAATTTGAATTAGGAGTTAGAGTTGTTGCATTCATCATTTTTGCACTCTCATTAGCTCTAATATCTATAAAAATTACTTCAATATCTTTATTTTCAGCCATTTGTTTTAGATATTTTTCGTGTTCGTGCATAGGAATATCGTGAGCAATTTTACTTGTAATAATAGGATTAGCTCCCCAAAACACCACTACTTTAGCGTGTTTGATTATTTCTTTATAATCAGTTGCTCTTTCATAAACACAAGATGAGCCAAAAACATAAGGCATACTAGCTATTGCAGAGCCGGTTGAATAATCTCCTAACTCAAAGACCCCACCACCAAGAGCATTGATAAGTCTATGAATTAGCATTCTACCCCAGCCGATTTTACCTACCCCACCCCATTCGTAACTTTCAGCATAAATACTGCTAGAGCCGTATTCTTCATAATATTTTTTAAGATTATTTGCAATTAATTCAAAGGCCTTATCCCAAGAAATCTCTATAAACTCATCATCTAATCTATCCTTAGAACCATCTAAAAATCCACGCCTAACGCAAGGATTTTTAATTCTTGAGCTATGATTTATTCTGCTTGTGTAATGATTAATCAAATCAGTCGGGGCTTCATCGTAAATAAAAGGCGTTATTTTATCATCTTCTAAATAAAACGCCCCTACTCTAGTGGCTATTAAATGTTTTTTCATAATTCTTCCTTTATAAATATTATTTTTAGTATATAATCATTTTTTAATTTTACAAAGGAGGGATTATGTTAGCAGCTTTAAAAAGTTTTTGCTTAAAGAAAAATACCGCAAGCAATACAGCTAAAGTATTACTAGCAAGTATTTTAATAGCATTTGCTGCTAATTTAAAAATAAGCATAGACATCATACCCTTTACTATGCAAACTATGGTGGTTTTAACTATATCTTATGCTTTAGGCTCAAGACTAGCTTTATTTAGTTTGATTTTATGGTTTTTAGAAGGTTTGTGTGGCTTTCCTGTATTTGCTAGCGGTGGTGGTTTGCACGCAATTTTAAGCCCTAGTGGTGGGTATATTTTTGGTTTGATTGCTATGGGTTATATTATGGGAAAAGCTAAAGACCATGATATAAACAATGTCTTTGCGTTAAGTTTATATGCTCTAGTAGCTACTGCAGTGCTTTATATTTGTGGCTTATTTATTTTAAGCTTTTATGTTCCTAAGGATAAAATACTTAGTATAGGGTTATATCCTTTCATAGTAACTGATATTGCAAAAGCATTTTGTGCTGCATTGCTTATAAATCCTGCTTATAAACTATTTAAAAACTTATAATTTATAAGTGCTTTTAGGTCAATAAATCATTTTGACTAAAAGCATTTTTTATTAAATTTCACATTTTTTTATATTTTTTTCAAAAAACTCTTGACAAACAAAATTTTCTTGGCTATTATTACGCTTTTACTTAACGATTACTACTTATTCCGGATTAGCTCAGCGGTAGAGTAGGCGGCTGTTAACCGCTTGGTCGTAGGTTCGAATCCTACATCCGGAGCCACTTTTTTATTTCCCTTAATTTTATTTTTAGCTCGTATCTAAAATAAAACAAATATTTTAAATATTAAATTCGCAATATAATTATTTGCAAAAATAGAATTTAAAATTAATGGCACAATATAAAAAATCACAACAAAACTATATTAAATATTAAGTATAAAACTTAGTGAAACTTCTAAATATTTTAACAAAACAAACATATAAAGCAAATAGTTAGAATATAACAAGCAATATTTTCAACTCACGCTACTATTCATAAAAATATATTTAAGTTTTTAAAAATTCTTAAATTATGATTTTGATAAAAATTATGTTGCAATGAGTAAGATAAGAAGCGGTATTTGTAATTTTATATATTTTATGAAAGTAATACAAAAATTATTGCTATTTTTCTTTAAATATCTAAAAAACAAGCATTTGTAACAATATTTTTAATCAAGATTGTTCTAAAGTAACATAATAAAACTCTCTTTATTTTCACTTCACTTAAAATATATTAAATTACCTGTCGCGATTAGATTGGTATTTTATTTCGTTATTAAAATCAATGCAAATTGCTAAATACTCTTTAGGCAAAATAAATTCTTCAAAGCACAAAGCAGTGGAAAATACCCCGCAACTAAGCGTGTTTTCTCCTATTACACTAACTTGAGAGTATTTAAAATCTTTTGTATTTATTATGTGATTTGCTCTTTCATATTGTGCTGAAGTTGTTAGCGATTGATTTAAGATTTGCCATTTTTTAATAGCTTCTTGTGGATTTTTAGGATTTTTAATATTTACAAATATTTCTTTATTAGTCTTTAAATCCCCTCCAAAATTAATCACATATTTGTATTTTTCACAAATTTTAGCACATTCATCAACTGCAAATTCTTTAATCACGCCACCTAAGTCAATTTTTGTATTTATATCTTCAAATTCTATAAATTTTTTAGATAAAAAATATGAATTTTTACCATATTTTGCATTATTTTTTAATTTTTTATTGATTAGTGTAATATCAAAAGCATAATTAGTAATTTCACTAAGACTTGAGAGTTTTTGCAAAATCATCATAGTTTGCTGGTCTAATTTTATACGATTTTTGCTTTTATTATTAATTTTAGATACCAGCGAAGAATTATCAAAATAATTATATTTTAAATGTAGATTTTTACAAAGCTCAAAACATTTAATAGCCAAATTAGAAGCTTCATATTCGCTAGCTTCTAATTTAACAACACATTTTGTGCTAAAGCAAGAAAAAACAAATTCTTTCACTTACTAACTTTTATATTAAATGGAGTTGTTAAGGCTTCTTCACGAATTATTTTGCCGTTTTCACATAGCTTTAATATAACGCTAAATTCCCCGCTTAAATCATTTTTTGGTAAAGCAAAAATTTTACCTTTTTCATCAACAAAATCTGCAAACTCATCAGGTAAAAGATAAACAATATTTATCCCATCAATATGTTGTGGAAAAATAATATCTGATTTTATTTTTTCTTTTCCACCACTATTTTTCATCTTAATTTTAATGTTTTCCATATTTGGTGCAATAAAACTAAAAATATTTGCTTTTAAATTCTCAAATTTATCATCTATGCTAATGCTTTTGCCTTTTGATAAATCATAAATATCAATATTTCTACGATTATTAGAAACAATTAATGTATTATTGTCTTTAAATGTAGCGGCATAACTTACATTCCCACCCTTAATACTTCCTGCTAAATACGGCTTATTTTCAATATTAAAAATGCTAGTTTGCCCTAATCTATCTCCAAAAGTATAAGCCAAAGTTTTACCATCTGGACTAATAGCATAAGAGCCAGAATATAAAGCAAAACCTGTATCTGAACACTCTGTTGTATGATTTAATACACTTACTTTACATAGCTTAGAATTATAATTATGTGGTGTTGTATAATAAATATTTTTTGCATCAGGACTTACTAAAAAAGGGCTTGTAGTAGCTTTTATAGGACGACCAAAATATTGTGCGTTAAAATCTGCGATTTTATTTAGTTTAGATTTTTTAATATCGTATTCATAAATGCCTTTATTTTCGCCTTTTACAAGCACAAATAATCTATCAAGACTAACATCAGCCTTTACTACATCTTTAATCTTAAAGCTTTTTATCAATTTTAAATTCTTATCAAAAATACTAAAAGTTTCTTTATCATCTAAAGCAATTACACCATCTTTGTATTTTCTAAACAAAAAATATTCACCCTTTAAAAAGGCTAATTCCTTTAAATCACCGCTATTATCTAATTTTATTTTATGTAGTCCTGAATGGTGCAAATATGGTCTAGCATTTTTATTATCTCTTCCTAAATATTTTGGCATAGTATTTACAAAAGCAGTTTTATCATCTATAAATTCTACTTGCTCTACAAAAAGCTCACTTGCCCCACTCCACTCATCATCATCGTTATTATTATCTGTTTTGCTATCTTCTTTAACTTTTTCTTGTTTTTTTGCATCGTCGGTAGCTTCTGGATATTTCTTACCTAATTCAGAATGGTCAGCATCCTTTATCGCATAAAAATCATTATAAACAATATTGTCATTTTTTAAGTCAAATAACACTATTGATGAATGATAGCTCCCTGCTGCTAGTAATTTATCATCTCTTACGCTAATATCTCTAAAATATAAATCAGTTTTTGATTTGCCTTCAAAATATCTTGCATAATGCCATTTAAAACTATCATCTGGATTTAAAGACTTAATAAGATTTGCTTGAATGCTAGTTTTATTAATACTATCATCATAAATATCAATCATTTCGTTTGGTTTTATTACATAACTAGCATTTAAAGAACTTGCTAAAACACAAGCTAAAGTTGAGCTTAAGAATATTCTCTTCATTTAAACTTCCTTTCATAATTATTGATAAGTATTATAATAATTATTATTTAATATAAGTTTAAATATCATTCATTTTTTAGAATTTAAAATAAGCAAAAGCCTATTTTAAATTCCTTTTTTTCTACAAGTTTAAATAATACTCTATTTGTTCTTTTCCAAGAACTCTGATTAAATTCGTGCTACCTGTTTCTCCTACAGGATAACCTGCTGTAATAACATAATTTTTACTCTTATCCATAATGCCTTTTTTTACCCCTACTCTTACACAATTTTGTAAAAGTTCGTGCAAACTACCTGCCTTATCAACCACATAAGCTTCACTAAGACCCCAACAAATACTAAGGCTTTTTAGTGTTTTATCGCAATGGCTCATTGTTATTATCTTTGTATCAGGTCTATATCTTGCCATTTTTTTAACACTTGCACCACTACTTGTAAGACAAATCAATGCATCCGCATTAATATCTTTTGCAAGTTGCACAGCTGATGCTGCGATGGTATCAGTCATATCTCTTTTATCGTGATTAAAATTGCAATATGGATAGATTTTCTCTACTTCGCTAATTGTTGCAGCCATAATGCTAACGGCATTTACAGGGTCAATTCCAACTGCACTTTCTTCGCTAAGCATAACAGCATCAGTTCCATCTAACACAGCATTTGCAACATCGCTTATCTCTGCTCTAGTTGCACTTTTGTTATTTGCTAAAGAAAATAGCATTTGAGTTGCAGTGATTACTGGCTTACCTATTTCGTTAGCTTTTTTGATTATTGATTTTTGTATGCTTGGAACCTTATAAAAAGGAACTTCTATTCCTAAATCCCCACGAGCAACCATTATCCCATCGCTTACATTAAGAATTTCATCTATATTCTCAACAGCGTCAAATTTTTCAATCTTTGCAAAAACAGCGGTTTTATTTCCGTTTTCAGCTAATATTTGCTTAGCATTTTTGATATCATAAGCGTTTTGAACAAAAGATATTGCCATATAATCAACATCATTTTTAACACCCCACAATAAATCATCTTTATCTTTTTTAGTGATTACTTCTATGTTGATTTTTGTATTAGGGAAATTTATACCTTTATTTGACGCTAATTTTCCATCGTTTTGAACTTGGCATTTTAAATAATCTTGATTTACATCTTCAACTATTACTTTAATAGAACCATCGCATAAATATATAGCTTCGCTAACTCTTACTGCACCTAGAATTTCATTATAATTTGTGCTTACTTCATAGTGATTTTGCGCTTTTTGATTAGCCTTTATTGTATGTCTATAAATATCTAATCTATCGCCTTTTTTTAATAAAAATGGCTCAGGAAGTTCTAATACCCTAATCTTTGGCCCTGAAATATCTTGTAATACTCCGATATTTTCGCCTAATTCTTCAGCTATTTTTCTTACGTTATCTAAATTCGCTTTATGATATTCGTGAGAGCCGTGAGAAAAATTTAAACGAAATACATTAACACCTGCTTTTATCATTTCTCTTATACATTCTTCGCTATCGCTTGCAGGCCCTAAAGTTGCTATTATTTTTGTTTTTTTCATTTTATCCCCTTAGTTCTTTATTGAATAGTTCTTCGTTAAATTCAAGTTTTAAATAATCAACCACCATTCTTAAATCTCTTAAAGCATTTCCCATACAACTAGTCGCACCTGGACTTGGGGTCATATTAAAGATTATTCCTTGATTTTGTGGCACTATACTAGCTTCGCCTAGCATTAATTTCTTTTCAGTTTTGTTTAGCACTTGTGGGCGAACTCCACCAAAACCTTTTGCGTAAGTTATATCATCAGTTGTAAGACTTGGGACGATTTTTCTAGCGTCTTTTACGAAAAGATTTTTATTAAGGTATGGCACTTCAAATAAGAAATTTCTTAAAATATAATTTCTAATAGTGCTATCTTTCATTAAATCAAGCAATATTTTAATAGTAGTTCCATCAAGGCGTAAAGTTGTAAAAAATTCAGGCAAACTCTTAAGCCCGTGATAACGCTCAAGCTTAGGTAATACTAAAGCAGTCGGACCAAAACGAGTATTCATATCACATAAAATATCAGGGTCACCGTGTAATGCTGCAAAAGGTAATTTTGGATTTTGAACCATATAAACTTTACCATTTAATAAATGCTTTTTAGTCAGATAAAAGCTACCTGCAACAGGCAAACAGGCGTAATCAAGACCATAACCCATCTTATGTGCTAAAAACAATGAATGAGCACCTGCATTTACCACTACGAAATTCGCACTAAATTCAGTCTTGTTAGCACTAATTAGATAAAAAACATCGCCTTTTTTATAAATATTTACAATTTCTTCATTAAAAAACATTTGATTTTCTTGATTAGCTTTCATTGCTTCTTCAGCTAAACTCTCGCTCATTTTGCCAAAATCAACCGTCGTATAACAATCCCCTGCTAATGCACCCATTGCAAATATTTCTTCAGGTCTATCACCACCGCCTAAAGCTTCTACTACTTTTGGCTCTATTCTTTTTATTTCTACTTTGTCAAACTTTCTAATATAAGGATAAATATCTTTAAATTCTTCATATCTTTTTTGCATAAAAGCACATTCTTCTTCACCAACAGCTAAAGCCATTTTTTGATGAGAAAACATAAACTTCTCTTCTGCTTTTACTAATTTTGCGTAATTTACAATCATATCAGCGTTAGGTTTTACTTTTGAAGCTTTTTCATAAGTATAATTTGTCTCTATATCTCCGCTATGAATTGTTTGAGAATTGCTAGTGCCTTTAGAATTGAGAGTGCTTAATGCGTGATATTTTTCTATTAATGCCACTTTTTTTACATTTGTATATTTGCTAAGCTCATAAAACAAAGCCGCTCCACTAATTCCACCACCAACTACTATAACATCAAAATGTTGTGCCATACTCCATCCTTTTTGTAATTTTTTTAATGATAATTTTATTTATTTATAAATTCAAGTCTTTAATTAATTTTTGCATTCCTTGGAATACTAAATTTTTCTCATTTATTGCGTTTTTAAAAAACTGACTTAAAAAGCTTGCATCTCCACCAGTTAGATAAATTATCTCATCATTAGCAAAATCATTAATACTATTTACAACACTTGAAATTATCCCGTAGCTAATAGCGTCTTTTGTGGAATTTGGTAACGAATTTAAATCAATAGATGTATTTAATTCATAATCTAATCTACAAGAAATATTCTTATAAGCATTAAGATATGATTGAATACCTGGCAAAATAAATCCGCCTAAATGTTTACCATCACTCATTTTATCAATTGTAATTGCACTACCAGCATCTACAATAATGCCAGAATCAATGCAATAACAAGAAGCAATTCTATCAACACCCAAACCAACATAAGAAGTATTAAGACTAAAATAAGGTTCAAGATTAATATAGTTATTAGGTAGTGTAGAAAAATTAGAATTTACACTTATATAAAATACTTTTTCTTTAAAAGAGTTTGGGATAAAGTCTTTTAACTCTATCCTTTTTGCATGTTCTTCTTTATAAACACAAGCTGTTGTGTTTCCAATATCAATTAAAGTCATTTCAATTCATAGCTTTTGTTATTATAAAATAAAATATTATCCTTAAAATAAGCACCTGAATCTATTTTAGAATCTAAATTATAAACAGCTAATTCGTTTAATTTATCATCTAATTTTATCAAGTATCCATTATGCTCTAAAGCATAAATAAAGTTATTATAAACATAAACATCACTATAGTTTGCATATTTAAATTTAATTTTTGTAATTTCATTTAATAAATAATCAAATTTATAAATTACGCCTTCGTTTGATAAAATATAAACATAATTATCTTTTTCTAAAGCCTTTTTAATATTGATTAGTTTAGTATATGTTTTATTATCAATTATCGTAAATACCTTACTAGAACTTGCTGCGATTAATTTTTCACTATCAGCTTTTAAAAATACAACATTATTAAAAAATTCTTGAGTTCCTACATTTATACTTCTTATAAAAGTATTGGTATTGTTATTGATAACGATTAATTTGCCATCTAAGCTAGGAATTATTATCACATTGTTATTAAAACTAGGATTTGCTAATTTTTTCACCACCCCATTTGCTTGTCCGTAGTTTTCACTAAATAAATATTTTTGTTCTAACAAATCAAATATTATTATATTATTCAAAGCATCAACCATTACAGCTTTATTGCCTTCTGTTGCGATACTTACAATTTTTGCATCAAATTTCTTATCAAAAATTACTTCTTTATCTTTTAAGATTTTTAAAAATCCTAAATCATTAGATAAATATAAGATATTATCTTGTTTGTTAATGATTTCATAGCCTTTAAAATTCTTCAAGATATTCTCATTTTTCGTTTTAATTGTTGTAAGCTTTTGAGTATTTTCTGGCTTATAGTATTGTTTTGAACCTGAACAAGCCGCTAAAAATACTAAAGATAAAGCTATTAAAGAATATTTTTTCATTGGTTACCTTGATAATGTTTTAAATTATTAGCAATTCTTAAAAATACAGAATTTGCACTTATTGAATTAAGTTTTACTTCAGCTTCTTTAATTTTATTATCTTTTAACAACGCATAAGCTTCTTGTATTGTTTTTAAATCTGTTAAGAAAAAATCTGATTTAAATTCTCTAGCTTTATAAATTTCTAACAATAATTTATCCTCATTACTAGGATTAAATTGTAATAATTCATCTAAATATTTTTCATCTAAAAGCACTGCTAAATATAAAGTAGGATTTAAAGATTTTAATTGATTTAATTTATCATTATTTTTAGTAATTAATAGCTCATTATATAAAGCATTTGCTTCTTCTTTTGTTTTTTGTTTTATAGAATCATTAATAGATGTTATAACAAAATAAGCAACAATTACGATTATCAAAAATATAAAAAGAAATTTGTATTTTCTAATAAATCTTTCAACTTTAATGCCAAATTCTTCTACGCTATATGAATTTTCTTTCAAATTACAT
>NZ_JAHCZE010000030.1:0-21407 GCF_018501205.1 Campylobacter sp. 2018MI01
GAATTAAAAATCAAGTTAAAAATAATAAGTTTTGTATATTTATAACTTACGATTATATATTCAAGATTGCTTGTAATTTATGAATTTGATAGCAATAAATGTATTTTAAAGATTTGACATAAAAAATAAAATTATAAAAATGATTAATTTTAAAAAACTGAATACTTTGAGTATATAATAAATATTAGTATAAGGCGAAATAAATCGCCTTAACAATTTTAGCTAAACCTTAGCTCTTAACCTCTGCAACAACCGCCGCCGTGGTGATGATGGTGATGATCATCTTCATCATCGTGATGATGACCGCAACTTCCATCGCCTTTGCAACCACTATGTCCGTGATTTCCACATCCACATCCACCAGCTTGTGCTACTGCACCACTTTCTAATTCTTCAGGAGTAGCATCTCTTACTTCTTTAATATTTACGGTAAATAATAAATCTCTTCCTGCATAAGGATGATTATAATCAATTACTACGCTACTATCTTTGATTTCTTTAACAACAACTCTAACTGTTGAGCCATCTTCGTTTTCTCCGAATAATTCTAAGCCAACATTTAAATCAATGCCTGCGAATTGTTCTTTTGGTAATTCTTGAACCAAATTCTCATCATATTCTTGCCAAGCTTTATCTTTAGTGATTAAAATATCACTTTCATCACCCTCATTTAGTTTAGCAATTTCATCTTCTAAAGCCTCTAATACTTGATTTCTACCTAATAAAAATGAAATAGGATGAAAATCAGTATTATTTTCTAATACTTCATTAGTTTTTGCATCACGCAATATAAAATTAAGTGATACTACGCTGTCTTTTTTTATAGCCATTTTTAATCCTTTCTATTAATTTATACTTTTAGCTTCACTTGAATCTGGAAATTGTTTTTTAAGTGCTGCATAAAAATTATTTGCTTTTTCTGTTTCATTAATTGCCTTCAACGAATTTGCGGTATTTAATAAAATTAAAGGCATATTAGGAGCTTTTACCCCTTGATTATTATATAAATCTGAACTTGTTTTGTAATAATATATAGCATTTTTATAGTCTTTTTGTGCGTATGCAATTTGTCCTAAATAAAAATTACATTGTGCAGGTTTATGTTTTGCATTTGCTAATTCTTCAAAAATTTTTGCGGAATTTTCATAATCTTTACTATTATATAAACTTATAGCATTTGCCATTTTTTGAGCTGGAGTTTCATTTTTAGCTGCAACCTCATTTGCTACTACTTGCTGAGTTGTAGATTTTACAGCTTTATTCTCGCCCAAGCTACTAACTAAATTTGTTAATTCACTTAAAGCCTTTTTTAACTGATTAATGCTGTTTTTTTGATTTTTTAATTCTTGTTTTATTTCAGAAATATCTTTATCATAAATATCAAGTTTTTCTTTTGAAAACTTTTCTACTTCTAATAATTTACCTTCAAAATTATAAGTTTTGTTATTCAAATCATCAACTACACTTTGAATACCTTCAATTCTTTCTAAAGCCTTATTTGTTTTAAAATCAACACCAGTATAATCTTTACTAAGAGTTTCAACCTTTTTTTTGTTCTCTAATAAAACTTTTTCATTTTCTGTTAGCCCATAAGGCTCTTTAATATTTATATTACCTGCATTAAAGGCTGAAGTTTCTGCGTAAATAATAGGGGCTAAAGCCCCTATAAAAAGTATTTGTTTTAGCATAAATTAAAACTGAACTTTTGTTTCTGCTCTACGATTTTGAGCATCGCATTCTTTTGTTTTATCATTACATACTGGGTTGTTTTCGCCATAGCTTTTAATTGTAATTCTTGAGCTGCTAACTCCTTGAGATTCTAAACCATCTTTAACAGCTTTAGCTCTTTTTAAACCTAAAGCTTGGTTATATTCTTCACTACCCCACTCGTCGCAGTTACCTTCAACAACAATATTTAAATCTTTACCATCTTGATTTAATAAACTTGCGTTATTTGATACTACGCCATACATATCTGAACGAATATCGTATTTGTCAAAGTCAAAATATACTTTACCTAAAGAATTATTAATTCTTTCTAGTTTAGTATTAATATCTTCCTTAACATCTACATTCATATCTGGAGCAACCTCCACTTTTTTTGGAGCCTCAACTGTAGCCTTTTGACTACAACCAACAACTAAAGCTGCTAAAGCAACTGCATAAGCTAATTTTTTCATTTTTTTCCTTTCATAAAAAGTAATTGAAATTATAATTTCCAAAACTAAAAATTTATTTAATTACCAATCCAAAGTTGAAATTTTACCAACTTTTAGTGGGAAATGATACACTTTATTCTCATCAAGTCTTAAAATTCCTAAAGAACTTTGCATTCCTAATAATTTTATAAACATAATTGTCTTACCATCGCTACTAAAATTAGGGAAAATATTTCTACCATTTAATGTCAATTGTCTTACATATTGCGAATCAGTTGCCATAACATATAAGTTAAAATCTCCTGATTTTTCACGACTTGAATAAACTATATAATTATTATAAACACTAAAGGCAGAATTGTTTTTACCATGATAAACTAATTGAGTTGCGTTAGTTTTATCAAGACCTTGTAAATATAAATTAGGATAAGAACTTCTATCGCTAACAAAAGCAAAACTATCACTACCTACAAATCTTGCACTAACATCTATTCCTTTATACATAGTAAGTCTTTTTGTATTTTTAGTATTTAAATCTAATAAAAATATTTCTGGTTGATCTTCTGTTGTTTTAGTAATTAATGCTTTAGTTCCATCTTTGCTAATATCACTAAGTGCTAACATACCAGAACCTTGAGTAATTAAAGTTTTTTGATTATTCAATAAATTATATTTATATATACTCAAAATATCTTTATTATAATCTGTATAATAAAATTCATTTTGATTGCTATTTGCCCATTTTGCAAATAAATTTAATCCACCTTGCATAATAATTTTTTGATAATTTAAAGTGTAATCTGCAATAAGAATTTGACTTTGCTTAGCAGCTATTTTTCTAGTAATTAAAATCTTTTTATTCATCCAGTCTAAATCTGCTAATTTTAAGTCCTTAAACATTTGTGAAATTGCTTTGTGAGATAAAAACACATAAGCACTTTTTGGATAAGTAAAAGTATTGTTATACTTAATTTCATTATTCATACCCTTAAGAGTTATGCTTAACTCATAATTATTTCCTACAGGATTTAAATTATAATTTAATTCATAATTTGCATTATTTTCATTAGTAATTTCAAATTTAGAACTTACTAAAACATCATTTTTAATTACCTTATCAAAATCAAAATTAACCAAACTACTTGTAGTTATTCTAATCTTAGGCAACACCTCTTGCTCGCTAACCACATCCATAATAATATCAGCAGTTAAGCATACTAAACTAAAACATAATAAAAATATCTTTTTCATTTTATCTCCTTGATACTTAATATAACCGAAAGCCTTAAACTACCACTATAATCTTGTTGATTTGGTGGAATTCCTAAATTTTTGTTTTGTTGATTAATAGTTTGTATAAAAATTCTTGCCTTTTGTCTTAAAGCAGAGCTTTCATTAAAACCATTATCTTTGATTTTTATTATACCATTTTTTGATATTGTAAAAGCTACTTCAAAAATTTCCTTATCATTAATATCTGAACTATTAGCAGTTACTAAACTCCAAACATTTTTCAAATACGCATTCACTCTACCAAAATATTCATCATAAATTCCAGAAACCTTAGCAGATGTTTGTGTAGTCTCTGAATTATTATTTGACTTAATTGTTGTATTAGCTAATTGTGATTGTATTTTTTTTAAAGCATCTAATTGTGATTGATTTAATTTATTTTCTTCTTGCTTAGTTTCCTTTTTTGGATTTTTTCTTTCACTTTTGCTAACTTTTAAATCCCCAAACAAACTACTTAAATCACTATCACTATCTTTACTATCAGTTTGTTGTTCTACTTTTTCATTTTGTTCAATTACTTTATTTTGATTATCTTTTGTAGCATTATCATTGCTTGTATTTTCTGGACTTTTATTTATTTTTTTTGCTACTTCTTTAGTATAGTCTTGTTTAACCTCAGCTGGAGTTTCAACATTATCTTCTACGAACAATATATCCACTTCACTATTGCCATATTTAATAACTTCTTCATTTTTAGCAAAAATATTTATTAGCAAAATAAATATTAATATAGTAAGCACATATATTAAACAAGATAATAAAAAAGCTTTTGATTTACTCATTTTGTTTGAAGTGAAATTTTTACAAATCCTGCTTTTGAAAAAGTTGATAATACTTGCATTAGCTTATCGTAACTTATATCTTTATCTCCAGATATATAAACTATTTTATCTTTATCAAATTGATTTTTAATTAAACTAAAATTATCAAAAAAAGCAATATAAGGATATTTTTTCTTATTTAAAACTACTTCATCTTTTGTAATGCTTACGAAAATATCATCTTTTTTTGCTTTGCTAACACTTGATTTTGAGCCATTTGGTAAATTAATATTTTCATCATATTTTAAATTAGGAATTACTAGCATTAAAATTACCAATAACACTAACATAACATCAACTAAAGGAGTTATGTTTAACTCTGGGTCTTCGTGTAAAAAATCATTTTTCATCGCTAATAATCTTTATTTGACTCTCTAAAATATTTAAACATTCAAATACTTTTCGTTTCACAATTAAATGAAATGTATAAGCTAAAATAGCAGAAATAATCCCACTAGCAGTAGCTATTAAAGCATGACCAATTGGAGAAGCGATTTGAGTAATATCACCATTTCCATTTAAAGATATTAAAGTAAAGTATATTGAAACAACGGTTCCAAACAATCCTATAAAAGGCGAAGTAGTAGCGATAATACTAAGCCAAGTAAGGCCTTCGCTAAGATTTTTAGAAGCTTCATTATAATAAATCTCTAATTTTTTCATAGAACCTTCACAAGGTTTAAAATAAGCCTCAAAAGATAAATCTTGATTTTTTAATAACCTATCTAAAGTTCTTAATTCTTCTTGATAAAATTTAGAAATATTGCTTAAGCGATATAAAAAAATCGCTAAAGCAATAATAGAATAAAAACCTAAAATCCCAACTGCTAATAAAGTAGCTAAGTCAAAATCCGAAATCAAATTCATTTAGAATCCAGTCTTCCTAAAGTTGCGGCAAGGGTTGCTGAATTTGCACCTGCTGATTTTAATAATTCTTTAGCTTCTTCTAACTTTTTTTTGCTTATTGAATTATCATTACCACCTAGATAAACAGCACCTTGAGCCAAAATAACAACACTATTTTCATCAACTTTTACATGGCCTGAATCAATAGCTATAAGCTCCTTTGAACCATCATAATTTTCCACACTAATTACACCAGCTTGAAGCAAAGAAATTACAGAAGCGTGGTTTGGCAAAACACCAAACTCACCTTCACTTCCTGGCACTAACACTGATTTAACTTCTGAATTAAAGATTTCTCCGTGTGGAGTAACTATTTCTAAAGTTAATTTATCCATATTAAGCCTTTAATTTTTCTGCTTTCTTAATAGCCTCTTCAATATTTCCTACCATATAAAATGCGTTTTCAGGTAAGTCATCATATTTACCTTCTAATATACCTTTAAATCCAGCTATAGTTTCTTCAAGGCTTATATATTTTCCAGGACTACCTGTGAAAACTTCAGCTACGAAGAATGGTTGTGATAGGAATTTCTCAATTTTTCTAGCTCTTTCAACAACTAATTTATCTTCTTCGCTAAGTTCATCCATACCTAAAATAGCTATGATATCTTGTAAATCTTTATATTTTTGAAGCACACTTTGAACTCCACGAGCTACCTTATAATGCTCTTCACCAATAATTTGTGGGTCAAGCATTCTTGAAGTTGAATCAAGTGGATCAACTGCAGGATAAATTCCTTTTTCAGCAATACTTCTATTTAAAACCGTTGTAGCATCTAGGTGAGCAAAAACGGTTGCAGGCGCTGGGTCTGTTAAGTCATCAGCAGGAACATAAACAGCTTGAACTGAAGTAATTGAACCTTTTTTAGTTGATGTAATTCTTTCTTGGAATTTACCCATTTCACTTGCTAAAGTTGGCTGATAACCAACAGCTGAAGGAATACGACCAAGTAAAGCTGACATTTCTGAACCTGATTGAGAAAATCTAAAGATATTATCAATAAACATTAAAACATCAAGTCCCATTTCATCTCTAAAATATTCAGCCATTGTAAGACCTGTTAAAGCAATACGATTTCTTGCCCCTGGTGGTTCATTCATTTGACCATAGCATAAAGCAACTTTATCTAAAACATTGCTTTCTTTCATTTCATTATAAAGGTCATTTCCTTCACGAGTTCTCTCACCAACACCAGCAAATACTGAATAACCACTATGTTTAAACGCAACATTGTGAATTAATTCCATAATAATAACTGTTTTACCAACACCAGCACCACCAAATAATCCTACTTTACCACCTTTTGCATAAGGAGCAAGTAAATCAACTACTTTAATACCAGTTTCAAATATTTCACTTTTTGTGCTTTGGTCTTCAAATTTAGGTGGTTCTCTATGAATAGCCCATTTTGTTTCATAATTTTCTGGAGCACCTTCATCAATTAAATCTCCAACCACATTGAAAATTCTTCCTAAAACTTTTTCCCCAACAGGAACACTAATTGGAGCACCTAAGCTAACAGCTTTAGTTCCTCTTACTAAACCATCAGTCATATCCATAGCAATAGTTCTTACACGGCCATCACCTAAATGTGCTGCTACTTCTAATATTAAACGAATTTGCTTACCTTCAACCTCATAATTTACTTCAATAGCTTCATTGATTTGTGGTAAATAATCGCTAAATTCAACATCTACAACAGGTCCTAATACCTGAGATATAAATCCTTGCATATATTCTCCTATTCTTTCATTGATTCAACACCACTGATAATTTCAATTAATTCAGTAGTTATGCTTTCTTGTCTTGCTTTATTATAAGCTAAATTAAGTTCTTTAACCCTTGCTTTAGCATTATTAGTTGCGTTATCCATTGCTTGCATTCTAGCACTATGTTCAGCTGCTAAACTATCTATCAATGAATAAAACATACTATATTCTATATATCTTTTTAGTAATTCTTCTAAAACTTCCTTTTCTTCAGGTTCAATTTCTAATAAAGAATTTGAATTGGTAATTTCAGAATTACTTGAATCTACAGGTAATAAATTACACACTGATAATTCTTGAGAAATCATATTTTTATAGCCATTATGAACTAATATTATCTTATCAGTTAATGCTTTTTCATAATCACTAATAGCTAAATTAATAATTTCTCTAGCTTTTTCATAATCAGGTGAAGAACTAACGCCTGTATATTTATCTAGTATTTCAATTTTTTGAAAATTAAAAAACTCAATACCAACTTTTCCTATAGCTCTTAATCTAGTTTTAATACCTTTTTCTTTATTTTCTTTAATAATTTTACTAACTTCTTTTAAAGTTTTTATATTAAAACCACCGCACAAACCTTTGTCCGAAGTAATAAATATAACATCCACAATCTTAATCTCATGCTTACCAAAAAATCTACTATCTTTAGCCATATCAAATTGATTTAGCTTAAACGAAATTTCTTGCATAACCTCTTGCAATTTACTTGCATATACTTTAGACTTCTTAGCAAGCTCTTCTGCTTTTTTTAATTTAGCAGTAGACACTAATTTCATAGCATTAGTAGTCTTTTGAGTATTATGAACGCTCTTTATTTTTCTTTTTATCTCTTTTAAATTCGCCATTACAAAACCTACGCTTGTGTTGCTTTAAACTCATTTAATAAATTTTTAATTTTATCTTCTAAATCACTATCTAAAGCTTTTTTAACTCTAATTTGCTCAAAAATCTCAGGAGACTTTGTTTCAATATAAGCATATAAATCATTTTCAAATTTAGTAATCTTATCTACAGCAATATCATCTAAAAATCCTCTAGTACCTGCATAAATTAGAACTATTTGCTTTTCAATAGCTAATGGGCTATATGGAGGTTGTTTTAATACTTCAACCATTCTTTGACCACGCTCTAATTGTTTTCTTGAACTCTCATCTAAATCACTTGCAAATTGTGCAAATGCTTGTAATTCACGATATTGCGCAAGGTCTAATCTTAATGTTCCTGATACTTGTTTTGTAGCTTTAATTTGAGCAGAACCACCTACCCTAGATACTGATAAACCCACGTTAATAGCAGGACGAATACCTGAGTTAAATAAATCTGTTTCTAAGAATATTTGTCCATCTGTAATTGAAATAACATTAGTTGGAATATATGCTGACACATCTCCTGCTTGAGTTTCAATAATAGGTAAAGCTGTTAACGAACCTGCACCTAAAGCATCGCTTAATTTTGAAGCTCTTTCTAATAATCTTGAGTGTAGATAGAATACATCGCCTGGATAAGCTTCACGACCTGGAGGACGGCGTAAAATCAAGCTCATTTCACGATAAGCTACTGCGTGCTTACTTAAATCATCATATACTATTAAAGCATGTTTGCTATTGTCTCTAAAATACTCACCCATTGTAACGCCTGTATAAGGAGCAAGGTATTGAAGAGCCGCTGAATCACTCGCAGTTGCACTTACTACTATTGTATAATCCATAGCTCCATGTTCTTCAAGTTTTTTAACAACTTGCGCAACAGTGCTTTGTTTTTGTCCAATAGCTACATAAATACATACAACATTTTGACCTTTTTGATTAATTATAGTATCTACTGCTACGGTTGTTTTACCTGTTTGTCTATCTCCAATGATTAATTCTCTTTGACCGCGACCAATTGGAACAAGGGCATCAATTGCTTTAATACCTGTTTGTAATGGTTCATGAACGCTTTTTCTAGCCATAATACCTTTAGCTTTTTCTTCAACGAATGCAGTTTTTGTAGTATTTATAACACCTTTTGCGTCGATTGGCTCTCCTAAAGCATTAACAACACGACCAATTAATTCTTCACCAACTGGAACTTTTAATAATTGTTTTAATCTTTTAACAGAGCTACCTTCTTTAATATTTGAAAAACTTCCTAAAACTACAACACCAACACTATTTTCTTCAAGGTTTAATGCCATACCTTTTTCGCCATTTTCAAATTCAACCATTTCTCCTGCCATAACATTTTTTAATCCAAAAACATTAGCAACACCATCAGCTATTGAAATAACTTTACCAGTTTCTTCAATTTCTAAATTTAAATTAAAATTCTCAATTCTTTCTTTAATAATTGAGCTAATTTCATTTGCGTTAAAACTCACTGTTACTCCTCTTAAATTGCTTTCATTATATGCTGTTTGATTTTATCTTTTAATGAAGTTTCTGATACTATTATTTCATATCCTAAGTCTTCAATATAAATCTTTATTTCATTTTTATCATGAATTATATTTTTTAGTTTTATTTCTTTTTTAAAATAATTTGATAATTCTTTTTCGTGCTTTAATATATCATTATCACTAATTTTTTCTTTAGAATAAATATCAGCATAATAAATATTATTTTCTAAAGCTAATTTTTTAACTAATCCATCATAAACAACTGGAACTTTATCAAGTTTATTATTTACTCCTAATACCTTTAAAAAATTAATAATTTCTTTTTTATTTGTATTAGATAAACTCACTAAAAACTCTATCTTTTTATCTAAGCTAATGCCAACTGCATTTATTATCACTAATGTTTTTTTATCTTTAAAGGCTTCTTTTAAAATCTCAAAACAAGATATAAATTCTTCCCTATCTTTTCTTTGCATTATTATATTTACATACTTTTCCATTAGCTAACTTTCCTTGAAACAATATCTAATAAATCAGATTGTTTTAAATTAACATTAGTATTTAAAAGCTCTTCTATAAGTTCATTGACAACTTCTTCTTTAGCCTTTTTCTCTTCAAATATTTTTTGCTCTTCATAAGATTTTTTCATATTTTCTATCTCATTATTAGCATCTTTTAAAATATTTTCATTTAATTTTATAGCTTGCTCTTTAGCTAATTCTATTAGCTTATCAGCCTCATTATTAGCTATCTCTATTTTTTTAATTGCTTCTTCTTTATTTTTTTTAGCCTCATCTAAGCTTTTTTCTATTGATACTAATCTATTTTTAATATTATCAATTCTATCACAATATATCTTTTTAATTGTCTTAGCAAGTAATAAATACATCATAACAGCAAAAATTACAAAATTTATAGTTCTATAGAAAATATCTGTATCACTAGCCAACAAATAAGTAGGTAATAAAATCCATATTAATCTGTTCATAAAGCAACCTTAAATTTTTTCTATACTTGCTCTTAAAGCATTTTCACACTGAAACAAATCAGCTTTCAACTCATTTTTAAACTGAATTTTTTTTGCTTCAAGTTCAGTTAAAAATTTCTGATAGTCTAAATCAAGACTAGCCTTTTTTTCTGCTATAGCTTTGCTTGCTTGCTCTTTTGCTACGGCAACTTGCTCGCTTTTGATGGCTTGAGCTTTAGCTCTTGCATCAGCATAAATCTTAGCAATTAATGTTTCATTATTACTAGCGTCTGTGTTATTTTGCTGTATTCTAGCTTCATCTTCTTTTATACCATCATCTCTATTTTTCATAAAGGTTAGCAATGGTTTGTATAAGATGTAATCTAAAATCCAAAGCAACATTAAAAACAACATAGCTGTTAATAACATCATTTTAAGATCTAAGTCATCAAACATACATTCTCCTTATTTTGATAAAACTTTATATTAACATAAAAAAATCAAATAATATTTAAATTATAAGTTTTTTATAGCATTTTCAACAAAATTTTTAGTATTTTCTTGATTTAAATTAAATATAAGTTTGCCATTTTGTATTTTAAAATCTATTTTAAATTCTTTTAATTTTTTTAACAAACTATCATCAATTATGTTATTTGTATTTTTACCCTTGAGTTTATTTGCTAGTTTTTCACAATCTCTAACATTTAATTTTTGACCAATAATTGTATTTACTAAAATCTTTTCATCTTCTTTTTGACCTGCTATTACTTTAGCATGACCTGCACTTAATTTGCCATCAATAATTAATTTTTGAGTATCTTCACTAAGAGTAAGTAATCTTAAAGTATTTGCTATATTTGCTCTACTTTTTTGAATACTATGCGCTAATTCTTCTTGAGTAATTTTTCTAACTCTCATTAACTCTTTATAAGCTAAAGCAAGTTCAATAGGATTTAAATCTTCTCTTTGAATATTTTCAAGTAAAGCTAATTCTCTTGTTTTACTTGAATCTATATTTGCAATAATTGCTTTAATTTTTGTTTCACCTAAAGCTTTAATAGCCCTCAATCTTCTCTCACCAGCAATTAAAAAATATTTAGTTACTTTTTCTAAATTTTCTCCATTTTCCATTGCCTTTTCACAAAGCTCATCAGCATCTATTACAACAATTGGTTGTAATAATCCATGATTTTTAATGGAATTAGCAAGTTCATTTATACTATCTTCATTAAAACTTTTTCTTGGCTGATATGGATTTGGAGTTATATCATCTATACTAATATCTCTTATAGTATCTAAATCACTTCTAAAAACTCCACTTAACTCATCATCATAAGCTAAAGATATATCATCTAAAATACTACTAAAATCTGAACCTAAAGATTTTTTTGCCATTTTCTATCCTATTAAAGAATGTGCTAAGCTTTGATAAGCAACACAACCTGGAGATTTTATATCATACAATATTATAGGTTTTCCAAAACTTGGACTTTCTGCTAGTTTTACATTTCTTGGAATTATTACTATCTCTCCATCTTTTCTAAATAACTTGCCACTTAAATGCTTTTTAAGTTCGGCAACCGTATCCTTTGAAAGATTATTCTGTGGGCTATACATAGTAGGTAAAATTCCCCTTATTCTTAACTTAGGATTTATTGCTTCTCTTATATTATGAATTGTCCTTAAAATATGTGCCAAACCTTCTAATGCTAAATATTCACATTGAATCGGGATTATTACATCAGTGCTTGCTGCAAGTGCATTAATCGTGATATTTCCTAATGCAGGTGGCGAATCTATTATTATATAATCATATCTATTTACAACATCTTTTAAAGCTTTTCTTAAAATTTGTTTATTATTTACACCTGTTCCTAATTCTTGCTCAAAATTAGTAAGAACAATATTTGATGGAGCAAGGTCTAGTTTATTCAAACTTGTCTTTAAAATAATCTCATCTAATGTTTTTTTACCACTTAATACATGATATATATTAAATTCAAAATCACTTCTTTTAAATCCGTAGCCTGTGGTAGCATTACCTTGTGGATCCATATCTATTAGTAAAACACTTTTTTCAGCTACCGCAAGAGAAGCTGCTAAATTCACTGCCGTTGTTGTTTTACCTACCCCACCCTTTTGATTAGCTATTGTTATAATTTCACTCATCTTAAACTATATATCCTTTTGTTATCTACTAAAATAGAACCATCTTCATATAATTTTACATCATTTAATGAATAAGTATTATCATCATTTTTAAAATAAAACGATCTACTTAATTCAAAATCACTCTTATAATAATCAAAAATTTCTTTCCAAGAAATATTAAGATTTATTCTATCAAAAAAAGTTTTAAGTAATGTTGAATATGAAATATCTATATCTAAAATATTAGCATCTACTGGTGCTGTAGTTATGTTTATACCAATACCGCAAACTAATTTATTTTTTATTTTTGCAGTAATTAGCCCTCCAATTTTTTTATTATCTAAATAAAAATCATTAGGCCATTTGATAAAAACTTTTGAACCAAATTCTTTTAAGACTATTTTCATTATCATAGAATAATATATACTAGCTGATTGAATAGGTAAATCATCTGGTAAATTATCATTAAAAAAAGATAAATATAAATTATTTTTTATATCTAAATTAAATTTATTATATTCATCAAAAAATATAAAATCTATATCTTTAAAATACTGATTATGAATCTTAGAATTTATATTGCCAAGTGAATCGGTATTATCGCTAATCCAATTTCTATTACAAGAGCCAATTCCGTTAGTTTGTTTAAGCGTAGCCAATGCAAATGCGTGTTCTTTAAAACCATTTCTAATAGCATTTATAAGCTCAACTTGAGTTGAACTTATACAATTACAAAAAGCTAGATTATACAATGCTATCTCCTTGCTTTAACCTTTTACCATTTAAATATACATTAGCATCTAAAGACTTTTTACCTGCATCTTGCAATTTATAAACTTTTAAGCTGCCTTTTTTACAAGTTAAAATTAAATAATTTTTACCTATTTCTTTTATAAGCCCTTCTTTATTATCACTTTCACATTCATTCAATTCAAGTTCATTTAACTTTAAACCATTTTCTAAAAATATATTAGGCCAATCATAAAATGCTAAATATTTTTGATATATTTCTTTAGCATTATTTAGCTCAATTAAACCATCTTGTTTTTTGATAATTTTTGTATGAGTTGCCTTTGAATCATCTTGTTTAATAGGTTGAAAATAATTTGGATTTTCTAAAAATTCCAAAAGCATTTTTGCTGATAATTTAGACATTTTGTCAAATACTTGTGGAGAATTTAAATCCTTAATATTTAATTCTTGTTGATATAAAATATCTCCAGTATCAAGACCTATATCCATATTCATAAGTGTAACTCCACTTACAATATCACCATTTAAAATAGCACTTTGTATAGGTGAAGCTCCTCTATAATAAGGAAGTAAACTAGCGTGAGTATTAATACAAGGTGCTATGTCTAAAATCTCTTTTGGCAGTATTTTTCCATAAGCTGCAACTATTATAAAATCTGGTTTTTTATTGCTAATTAAATTTCTAATCTCTTCATTATTTCTTAAGCTTTTTGGTTGTGCTAATTCTAAGTTTAGTTTTAACGCAATCTCTTTTACCGGACTTGGAGTTAATATTTTTTTTCTTCCAACTTCTTTATCTGTTTGGGTTAAAACTAGACTTACATTATGAAATTTACTAAGCTCTTCTAAAATAAATGCCGAAAATTCGGGCGTGCCCATAAATACTATATTTTTTTTCATGATATACCTAAAAATTAAGATATGTTATTCAAATAACATTTTTGATAAAGATAATTTTAACTCTTTAATACCATCATTAGTAACTGAAGATATTTTTGTAACAAAAACTAAATTATCATATCTTTTTAAATACTCATTTAAAAGTTCTAATTCTTGAATTAAATTCTCTTTAGCCACATCACATCTTGTGATTGCAACTGCAAATTTAAAATCATTCAAGCCATAAGCTTCAAGTTCTTTGTATAAATTAATAAATTGTTCTTTAATACTCATTTCTTTAAAACTATCTAGCATAAATAATAAGCATTTTGACCTTGATATGTGTTTTAAGAACTCATATCCTAAACCTTTTCCTTCGCTAGCACCTTCTATAATTCCTGGTATATCAGCCATTACAAACGAGTAATCATTAATATCTACAACACCTAATTTTGGAGTAAGAGTTGTAAATTCATAATCAGCAATTTCTGGCTTAGCATTACTTACTATACTAATTAAAGTAGATTTTCCAACATTAGGATATCCAACTAATCCAACATCAGCAATTAATTTTAATTCAAGTCTTACTTCTAGACTTTCTCCTTTTTTGCCAGGTTGAGCGTATGTAGGTCTTTGATTAACAGAACTTTTAAAATGTCTATTTCCAAGGCCACCTAAACCACCATTTAATAAGACTATTTGCTCTCCTAAATTCATAAAGTCATGTAAGATTTCATTGGTATTAATATCAATAATTTGAGTACCTATTGGAACCTTTATTTCTAAATTCTCGCCTTTTTTACCACTTTTATTTCTAGGTAATCCACAATCACCATTACTAGCTTTTAAATGTGTTTTGCCTTTAAAATGTGCTAAAGTATGAAGATTATTATCACAAATAACCACTACATCGCCACCACGACCGCCATCGCCGCCATCAGGACCACCTAGTGGTACATGTTTTTCACGGCGAAATGAGCTAGCACCCGCTCCGCCGTTACCAGAGCTCAGCCTAATTTTTATACTATCAACAAACATTACCTAAGCTCCTTTTAATTTAAATTATACTGCAGGATATACAGAAACTTTTTTGCGGTTTTTGTCTTTTCTTTCAAATTTAACAAAACCATCAACTAAAGCAAAAATAGTATGATCTCTTCCCATACCAACATTTGCTCCTGCGTGAGTTGCTGTTCCTCTTTGGCGAATAATAATATTTCCAGCTCTTACAAATTCTCCACCAAATTTTTTAACACCTAAACGTCTACCTATAGAATCTCTATTATTTTGAGTTGAACCTTGACCTTTCTTGTGTGCCATTGTATTTCTCCTTACGCTTTAATTTCTTTTACTACTACGCGAGTAAATTGTCTTCTAAAACCTCTTTTTAATTTAGAGTCTTTTCTTCTTCTTTTCTTAAAAATTACAACTTTTTTATCTTTTCCTTCGTTGATAACTTCAAGAACAACTTTCGCTCCACTAACAAAAGGGGTACCGATTTTTAATTCTTTATCGTTAACAGCTAAAACATCTGTAACTTCTACGATAGACTTTTTCTCTGCTTCAAAGCGATCTAACTTTAATTCGTCGCCAACACTTACTTTGTACTGCTTACCGCTATGTTTAAAAATAGCATACATAATTCATCCTTTGTAATTTAGTAAGTCCCATCAAGCACTTTAAATATTAGAAATTTAAAGATTTAAATAAGCTTAAATGAGTTGTAAAAAGCGAATACTATCAAAAAATCATTAATTTTTATTTAAAAATTTATTTTTTTTGCTACACTAATGCTATTTTTAGTTTAAAAGGAAACAAAAACATGAGTTTTGAAGGAAGAGACGAACTAGTTAATTCTAGTATTAATTATTTTGAAAAATATACACACAAATTTATTAATAACATACAAGCTTATTATAGAAGCGAAGGCAAAATTTTATCAAAAAATTGTGAAGATGCTTACGAAGAATTATTTTCTATGTTACTAACAAAAGATTTTAGTATAGAAAGAGGTAAGGAATTAGCCAAGACAAAAGATTTTGATAGAGCTTGCTTTTTTGAATTTTTATTAAAAACTTATATAGATTTTTCTAAGCATATTATGAATAATGGATTAAACAATAAATTAGTTGTTAATCTTGCCTTTGCATTAGAAAGATATGGTTCAATTTTTTGCACAATTTGTCACGATTCTACGACTGCACAAAGTTCAATTAATGTATTTTCAGCAAGTAGTTCTGGTGGATTTTTTATACACGAGAATTTTATAGATACATTTAAAAAAATGTATTCTGTAGGAGAAAAATTAGAATTTTTAAATCTTTATAATGGTGTTCCTGTTAGAACTTACGGAGAAATTTTACAAGTTGAAGATGCGAGTATAGTTGTAAAAGTTGATTTAATGCAAATTTTAGCTATGAAAGAAGAAGATTGCGCTTATATAGTTCAAAATCAATATTTGCAAAAAAATATTAAAGCAAATATTTTATCTGTTAATATTGTAAATTGCACGGTAACTTTAAATAATTTTGAAAGCCAACCATATATGCACGCATTAAAAAGAGCATATCCTAGAGTGCATCCTAATGAATTTACTAAAATAGCACTAACTCATGAAGATGGAAGGGTTGCTAATGGAAAATTATTTGATATTTCAGAAGGTGGAATTGGTGTTGTTTCTAATGAAGATGTAGGATTTAAAAGAGGTGATATTTTATCATCTTATATTTGTTTACATATGCCTCATTCAAATGAAGCAGTTGAGTTTAATTTAAAATTTAAATTAGTTGTTTTAATTGTATATCAAAATGCTTACAGATATTGTTTAGAGATTTTACCAGACCAAGAAGATGCTAAAAAAATTCAAGAATTTGCAAGCAGAAGAGTAGAAGAAACTTTAGTAGAGCTTAAAAATCAATTAAGCCTATATAAAAGAGATTAAGATATGAATTTTATTACATTCATAATTGATTTGTTTACAAATAATAATTTAATTTGTATGCTAATAGCCTATTTAATAGGCTCAATTCCTTTTGGATTAATATATGCTAAAAAATTTGCGAATGTTGATATTAAATCTCAAGGTTCAAAAAGCATAGGAGCTACAAATGTATTAAGAGTTGTAAAACAAGTTAATCCAAAATTGGCTAAAAAATTAGCAATAGCTACTATGTTAAGTGATTTTTTAAAAGCTATGCTTCCAATTTGTATTGCTATGTTTTTAGATATAAGTGAGGCAACAATTTGGGCTATGGCAGTTCTTAGTGTTATAGGACATTGCTATAGCATATTTTTAAGCTTTAATGGCGGTAAAGGCGTAGCTAGTGGGGCTGGAGCTTTAATACTATTAGTTCCTTATTCTGTAATTATAGGTCTTATTTTTTGGCTAATAATCGGAAAAGTATTTAAAATATCTAGCTTAGCATCATTAATAGGATTTAGTATTGGAGTAATTAGTGCAGAATTTTTATACCCTAATATTAGTATTAATTCTCACGCACCAATATATTTAATATTATTTTTTGTGTTCTATAAACATATACCAAATATTATTAGATTGATTTTTAAAGACGAATGCAAAGTCATATAAAAATAAAAACAAAATTTAAATGTATAATAGGCTTATTGGAATTTGAAAGATTAGAAAAGCAAACAATAAGCCTAAAAATAAATGCAAAAGCTGATAGTTTTTTAGACTATGCTAAAGTAACTAAATTATCAAAAAAATATTTAAAATCAAAAAAATTCTTTACCTTAGAAAAAGCTAATAAAAAACTAGCAAAAAAAATAAAAATCAAATTTCCACAACTAAAAAAAATAAAAATTGAGATTATTAAATTAGAGATTATGAAAAACACAAAACTTAGTGCTAAATACAAAAAAAAATATTAAAATAACTTTAAAAAAACTTGAATATTTGCTTAAATTGTGTTAGCATAACCTTAATTTTACTTTAAGGAAAAAAAATGCGTATTTTAGTAGTGGAAGATGAAATATCTTTAAACAAGACACTAGCCGAAGGTTTAACTGAATATGGCTATCAAATAGATGCGTGCGAAAATTGTAAAGATGCTGAATATTATATCGGTATTAGAAACTACGATTTAGTATTGACAGATTGGATGCTTCCTGATGGTGATGGCACTGACTTAATACATGTTGTAAAACATAAATCTTCAAGAACTTCAATCATAATTTTATCTGCAAAAGATGATAAAGAAAGTGAAATAAGCGCTTTAAAAGCAGGTGCTGATGATTACATTAAAAAACCTTTTGATTTTAATGTATTATTAGCTAGAATTGAAGCAAGACTTAGATTTGGTGGGTCAAATACAATTAAAATTGATAATTTAGAAATAGACCCAGATGAAGAAAAAATTACTTATAAAGGTAAAGAAATTGAATTAAAAGGTAAACCTTTTGAAGTATTAACCCATCTTGCAAGACACTCTGATCAAATAGTATCAAAAGAACAATTATTAGATGCAATTTGGGAAGAACCTGAACTTGTAACTCCTAATGTAATTGAAGTTGCAATCAATCAAATTAGGCAAAAAATGGATAAGCCTTTAGGTATCTCAACTATTGAAACAATAAGAAGAAGAGGCTATAGATTTTGCTTTCCCAAAAAAGCATAAGAAATAAATTTTTCTTGCAACTAGCATCTACTATTACGGTGCTAGTTGTTATTTTTTCAGTTCTGTCGTATCAAATTCTAAAAATTAATATAATGCAAAATGAATTTGATAATTTAATCAAAAATGCTATTAGTATTATTGAAGTGAATAATAGTTCAAACTTTATTATTTTTAAAGACTATAAAATAATTCATTTAGATAAAAAAACTATGAAACCAAACTTTCAAATAATCAATGAAAATGATAAAAAAGTCTTGATTTTAACATATCCTTACAATGAATTTGGGGATTATATAATATTAAAAAAAGATATAAGTCAATCAATTAAAATTCTTGATACTATTTTTATATCTTTATTTTTAATAATTATTATTGCTATTAGTTTGATTATTTTTTATTCATTATTTTTATCAAGAATATTATCAATGCACCTAAAAGAATTAAGCGTTAAAGTTAGTAGGTTTGATGATAACTTTACAAATAGATTAGATTATAAAAACTATCCATTAGAGTTTAAAGAAATCATAAGTAGTATTAATCACTTAATTACTAGAATTCAAAACTATAATATGTCTCAAAAAGAACTATTTATAGGAATTGCTCACGAATTAAAAACTCCTTTAGCAGTTATAAAAGCTAAAAACGATGTAACGCTAATTAAATCAAGAGATAGTGAATATTATATTCAAACCATTAAAAACTCTAATGATAGCATAGATAATATCAATAAAATCATAAATGAAATTCTTAAAATTGGTAGATTAGAAGGTGCGCAATTTGAAGAGCCAAATGAAATAGACTTAATTGATTTTATTAGACAAGAAAGCAAAAATTTCAGCCTATTAGGCTCAAAAACAGGACAAAAAATAGAACTTAATCTAAATCCAAATGAATTAAAAATAAAAATACAAAAAACCTTATTCTCACAAATTTTACAAAATTTTATTCAAAACGCATTTAAATTTTCTCAACCAAATACAACAATAACAATTACAACTTTCATCAATAATATGACTTTTTATCTATATGTAGATGATATGGGTTGTGGAATTAGTGAAGATAAAGATTATTTTGCACCATTTAAAAGATTTGGAGATAAAGAAGGCGTTGGATTAGGACTTTATTTATCAAAATCAGCTGCAACCGCACTAAAAGCTGAAGTATCATTAGAAAATAGAAAAGATATGCAAGGAACAAGGGCTATTTTTTCTATGAAAATCAAAAAAAATTAAGAGAAGAAATATGGCAAAAAAAACTGCAATTATTGATTTAGGTTCAAACGGAATTAGAATGGCAATATATGAAAAAACTTCAAGATATGGTTTTTATATATTAAACGAACAAAAAGTTAAATTTCGTTTGGCACAAGGTGCTTATGAACAAGATAATGTATTGGTAGAAAAACAAATCAAAAAAGCTTACGAAATAATAAAATATTTTAAAACTCAAGCACTTAATTTTAAGTGTAATAAAATATTTTGCATAGGAACATCAGCTCTAAGAGATGCAAAAAATAAAGCTGATTTAATTAACCTATTAAAAAAAGATTTAAAACTCAATATCAAAACTTTAAGTGGAATGGAAGAAGCATATTTAAGTGGTTTTGGAGCTATTAATTTACTACCTAAATTAGATGAAAAATCAATTTGTTTAGATATTGGTGGTGGTAGTGCTGAATTGTGTTTGTGTGAAAATACAAAAGTAATTAAAACTTTCTCGCTTGACCTTGGAACGGTGAGATTAAAAGACTTATTTAAAGACAAATTTAATAAATTAGAAAAATATATAGATAATTATTTAGAGCAAATCCCTGATGATTTTAAAGCTTCTATCTTAATTACAATAGGTGGCTCATTAAGAGCTATTAGCAATGCTATTATGGAAAAAAATAATTATCCTTTAAGTCAGGTTCATGCTTTTTCTTATCAAGTAGATGAAGAAAGTGAATTTATAGAAAAAATTATCAATTGCAAAAATTCAGAACTTAGCTCGCTAGGAATTAAAAAAGAAAGACACGATACCATTAAAATGGGTGCTTTAGTCTTTTATAAAATAATTAAAAAATTAAAAATTAAGCAAATAATTACAAGTGGTGCTGGAGTTAGAGAAGGAATATTTTTAAAAGACTTATTTAAACACCACAAAGGGTTTCCAGCCAATTTTAATCCGAGCTTAAAAAGTCTTGAAGATAGACTAATTAAATACAAATCAGGCTCACTGGTTAGTAATGTTACAAGATTATTTAATACTTTAAATGAAATTCATTATGTTGATAAAAAATATCTAAAACACTTAACATATGCAGCAAAACTCATTGAAACAGGTTTATTGCTTAGTTATTATTCAAACCATAAACATAGTGCTTATTGTGTTTTAAGTGGTCTAAATTTTTGTATAAAACACGAAGATAAAGCACTAATAGCAACTATAATAGAACAACACGGCAAAAAAATAAATTATGAGAATTTAAAATTAAAAAAACTATTGCCAGATGAAAATACCATATCTTGGCTTAATTTTATTCTAGCATTTTGTAATGCTTTAAATAAGGCTAAAGAAAACGAAATTTGTGATTTTTCTTATAAAAATAAAACTTTATATATAACAAAAAATACAAATAATTTCATTATGCAAGAAGCTATTAAAAAGATTAGCAAGCCAAAAAGTTTTAATGTATATATAAAC
>NZ_JAHCZE010000031.1:0-19853 GCF_018501205.1 Campylobacter sp. 2018MI01
AAATAGGCATTGGGCTTAGCTTGGTTGATAATCTTAAACCATCTGAATATTTTAAACAAACTTTAACAACAGCAAAAACATATCAAGAATTAGAAATTAGTGTTAAAACATATTATCAAAATAAAAAACTTGATATTCAACAAATATGTGAAAAAGAATGCGATTTGGTATCTATAAATATTGCTAAGTTTTTAGACAATAATAGCTTTAGATTTTCTCCGATTGCTTTAAAAATTATTCATAAAAATATATTTCAAGATGCTTTTGTTCAAGGGCTTGAAAAATATGTTGGTGTTTTTAGAGATGTAAATATTGCTAAAAATGAAGATATTTTAGGGGGAGATAAAAGCGTAGAATATGTTGATTTTAATGAGATTAGCGATACTCTTGAATATGATTTTGATAAGGAAAAAAAGAAAAATTATCTTCTAATGAGTAAAGAAGAGCAAGTTTTAAATATAGCAAAATTTATAAGTGATATTTGGCAAATTCATCCATTTCGTGAAGGTAATACTAGAACAATCGCTGTTTTTGCAATCAAATATCTACAAAGCAAAGGTTTTGAAGCTAATAATGATATTTTCAAAAACAACTCAAAGTATTTTAGAGACGCATTAGTTTTGGCTAACTATGAGAATATTAAAAATAATATAAAAAGCGATTTTTCGTATTTAGAAAGTTTTTTTAATAAATTTATATTGAATAAACAAGTAGAATTAAAAAAACTACCTTACGATAAAAAATAATCATTTAATAGTAGATAAAGTATCTTTATAAAATAACAATAAGATAAAATTCAAATTAATTTGCTTGAAATTCTAAGGAATTTAAAATAGGAATTTAAATATCTAAATCCTAAGATTTAGATATTTATTAATTACGCTAGAGCTTTTTCTAAAGCGTCAAAATTAGGTAGTTCTGTAATTTCAGCACAAACTTCGCTATAAACTATTTTTCCACCTTTTTGAACAAAAACAGCTCTAGTTGTAAGTCCTTCTAAAGCACCTTCTTGTATTCTACAGCCGTAGTTTTTAACAAATTCGCCGTATCTAAAATCACTAACTGGAATTATATTTTCTAAGCCTTCAGCAGTGCAAAATCTTGCAAAAGCAAAAGGTAAATCCATACTTACAACATAAACTTTCATTCCAAGTTTGTTAGCTTTTACATTAAATTCTCTAGCTTCTTTAGCACATACACCTGTATCAATACTAGGAACGCTTACTATGATAGCGTCTTCATTTAGATTAATTACGCTTAAATCTTTACCTACTACTTTAGTATCTTTAATACTATCTCCTAGCTTAATTGCTTCACTAATTGCAACAGGGCTACCTTTAAAATTAACTTTCATAAAATCTCCTTTTTTAAAAATAAGACAAAATTATTCCTATTTTTGGTTACAAAATGATAACTCAAAATATAAGGAATTTAAAATGTGATTTAATAATACAAAAAATAATATATTTTTACTATTTTTTTTAAAAAATATAGCTGTTTATTGTCTAAAAATATTTAGTATTCATCGTTTTTTTATTTTAGGAGAAGATTATGAAAAAGATTTTATATTCTGTTTTAACTTTAGGGTTTTTAAGTTCTTATGCTAACGCTTACAATCATACGGGAATTGAGTTTGGCGTGGGAAGTGATAATGTATTAAATTCTAATATTTATTATAAAAATTATAACAATATAGATGATTTAGTATATAGTGCAAATATAAGCGTATCAAAGCAAGAGAGCAAAACTTATTATGGTAAGTATAAATATAACATTTATTCATTTGGTGCTTTAGGTGGTTATGCGATTGGCTTACCTTATCAAGAATTAGATGATGCGTTAAATATATTAGCCGGAGCTTATTATTACTCAATAAAGCCAAAATATGATGGTATTTCAAGCTCTACTTTAAATGGATTTGGTATTCAAGCTGGAGTGCATTATTCTGTAAAAATTATTGATAATGTAACAGCAGGTGGAGAAATATTTTTGCACCATGATTTTAAAGATTTAAATAGCACATATATTAGTGCTGGTGTTGAGGGAATTTATGATATTAATGAGAGCTTATATGTAAATGCTAAATTAGGCTATCAAGGTAGAAGTAATTTTTCTAACTCAAATCTATTAGTTGGTATAGGATATAACTTCTAATACATTATGCTTTTAAGATAAAGTCCGCTTGGTTTTGCAAGGGTTCTTGAGTGAATTTCCTTGCAAGCTAATTGTTCTTTTAATTCATCTATACTTAATTTTTTTTCATTTATTTTAAGTAAAAAATCAACCATCAATCTAATCTGACCCCTTAAAAATCCATTAGCAAAAAAGTTCAAAACAACCAAATCTTTATACTTATAAATTCTAGTTTTATAAATAGTTCTAATGCTATTTTTATCACCATCAAGGCTTAAGCAAAAATTAGCAAAATCATGCTCTCCTTCATATACTTTTAAAGCGTTTTTTAATAATTGAATATCAATTTCTTTTGAGTAATCACAGCAATATGCTTTATTAAAGGCGTTAAAATAAGGCGAGATTATATATCTATAGCTTCTAAGTTTTGCATCAAATCTAGGTTCAAATTCGCATTCTTTTATATGTTTTATATAAATACCATTTAGAGTATTGTTGAGTTTTTTTAATACAAAATCTTTATTTAATTTATAACTTGAACTAATTCTTGCCACATTGCAATTTGCATGAACTCCTTTATCAGTCCTACTAGCAAATATACTAGGCTTAAATACCCCAACACATTTTAAAGCATTATCAAGTGTATTTTGAACGCAAGTTAAATTTGGTTGCTTTGCTGAACCAAAAAATCTTGAACCATCATAGCTTAAGATTAGTTTGTATGTAAATTCTTTAGTATTTTTACACAAATTTTTGCCTTTTTTTATATATTTTTAATTTTTATTTATACAAATTTTTAAAAATTATTATAGAATGAAAGTTTTAACCTTAAAAAACCAAAAAAAGGGCTTATTTTGAATAATACATTTTCTAAAATTGGATTTATTTTAGCAGTTGCTGGTTCTGCTGTTGGACTTGGAAATGCGTGGAAATTCCCTACAATGGTAGGAACTAATGGTGGTTCAGCCTTTGTAATGCTGTTTATTTTGCTTACTTTAGGCGTTGGATTTGTTATATTTTTGTGCGAGTTATATATCGGTAAAGCATCAAGGCTAGACCCTGCTAGTGCTTATTATTTTTTAGCACCTAAGTATAAAAAACCTTGGTCTTTAGTAGGCTTTACAATGATTGGGGCTTTATTAATCGTTAGCTTTTATAGTGTGATTATTGGCTGGATAATTTATTATATTTATTATTCACTATCTACTATTTTTAATATAAATACACTTAGCACTCAAATCGCTGATAATAAAGAGCTTTTTATTAATTTAGTGGAAACTAATTTAAGTGCTTTGATAATATGTTTTAGTATAGTGTTTTTTATAGCCTTTTACACGGTGGCAAAAGGTGTTAAAAATGGTATTGAAAAGCTAAATGTATTTATGATGCCAACATTATTTATAATGCTTTTATTAATGCTTTGCTATAGCTTTACTCAAGATGGTTTTAAAGACGCTTTTAATTTCTTATTTATGCCTGATTTTAGCAAGATTAATCAAGATTCTTTTTTAGACGCTTTAGGACTTGCTTGTTTTTCTTTAAGTATTGGAGCAGGTAGCATTATTACTTATTCAGCTAGCTTACCTGAAAGAACTAATTTTGTAAGTTCAACTTTTTATATAATTTTTATAAATCTTTTAATAGGTCTTATGATGGGGCTTATTGTATTTAGTTTTATTTTTGAGTTTAATGCTGACCCTAGTGCACAAGGTCCTGGGCTTATTTTTATTTCTTTGATTTCGCTTTTTGCAAAACTTGGACTTTTAGGCAAAATATTAGCTGTTACATTTTTTATAGCTTTATTTTTTGCAGGGATTACTAGTGCGGTTTCAATGATAGAGCCTTTTGTATTTTATCTAATAAATAAATTCAATTTCTCAAGAATAAAAGCTATTGTTTTAATTGGGGTAGTTGTGTATATTTTAGGGCTTTTATGTATATTTTCAGGCATTGAAGCTTATAAAAATAATTTAACATTTTTTGGAATGAATTTCTTTGATATTTTAGACAATGTTAGCTCAAATATCATTATGCCTTTTGGCTCATTTATGGCTGCAATTTTTGTTGGGTTTTTTATTAGCAAGCAAGATTTAAAAGAAACTTTTATCCCTTATATGGGTGAACTTGGTTTTAAAATATGGATATTTTTTGCAAGATTTGTTGCACCTATTGCTGTGCTTGTTATTGTGTATTTTAAATTTAAAGGATAAAAATGAGAGAACAATTTTCTAAAATTGGCTTTATTTTAGCGATGGCAGGTTCTGCAGTTGGACTTGGAAATGCGTGGAAATTCCCTACAATGGTAGGAACTAATGGCGGTTCTATTTTTATATTGCTTTATTTAGTTTTAACATTTTTAGTAGCTTTTATGGTTTTTTTAGGAGAGCTTAGTATTGGTAAAATTACTCAAAAAGACGCTGTGAATGCTTTTAGCGATTTAGCAAAATCTAATAAAAAAGCTTGGGGATTTGCAGGATTTTTTATGATAGGAGCTATTTTAATAGTTTGTTTTTATAGCGTTGTAATAGGCTGGATTTTAAAATACATTTATTCTAGTTTTTTTGCTTTACCAAATTCTGTTAGCGAAGCTGGAGATTTATTTGGTAATTTATTGACAAAAGACTTATTGTCTCAAATTATTTGCTTTAGCATAGTGTTTTTTATGATTTTTTGGGTTGTTAGTAAAGGAATTAAAAGTGGCATTGAAAAAATGAATGTATGGATGATGCCAAGTTTGTTTATATTATTAATTTTAATGCTTTTATATAGTTTTACTTTTGATGGATTTGTTAAGGCGTTTAGCTTTTTGTTTAAGCCTGATTTTTCTGTTTTATTTGTTGAAGATAAACTTAATATAAAATTAATTTTAGACGCTTTAGGGTTAAGCTTTTTTAGTCTTTCTATGGGTGTTTGCGTAGTTTTAACTTACGCTGCTAGTTTGCCAGAAAATATAAATGTGATTAAATCAACTTTATCAATTATTTTTATAAATATTTTAGTTGGTATTATGATGGGGCTTATTGTATTTACCTTTGTTTTTGAATACGGAGCAAATGCAAGCGAGCAAGGGCCAGGACTTATATTTGTAAGCCTTATGAGTTTATTTTCAAATCTTGGAATTATTGGAAATATACTTGCGATTGCATTTTTTATAGCATTACTCTTTGCTGGGCTTACTAGTGCTGTTTCAATGATTGAACCTTTTGCTTTTTATTTAATAAATAAATTTGGAATTTCAAGAAAACTTGCTCTAATTTATATAGGTATTTTTGTTTATATTATGGGGATATTTTGCATATTAGGTTTTAATAATGAATATTCTTCAATTTTTACATTTTTTGATAAAAGTATATTTGATATATTAGATTATTTAACTTCTAATATTTTAATGCCATTATCAGCGATTATTACTTGTATTTTCGTAGGATTTTTCGTAGAAGTGAATAAACTTAAAACTTTATTTATTCCTTATATGGGTGAGTTTGGATTTAAAATATGGTTATTGTTTATAAGATTTATTTGTCCTATTGTAATACTTATAATAATGTTAGAGAATTTAGGTCTAACTAAGTATTTAAAGTCTATGTTTTTTTAAGATATATTTTTAACTAAGACTTATAAAAATTTATTAAAATTTAAAAAAAAGTATAATTTTAAGAATATTTAAAGTTTGGTTTAGTTAGTATTTATATTTCAAACTAAACTCATTTATCCCCGTTAAAACGGGGTAAATATAAAATATATCTTAAATATACCGCTAGTTAAATTAGTAACTTGAGTAGAAAAGTTACTAATTTTAAAAATTATTTCGCTATTATTCATTTAATTTGATATTTTAAGCTTAAATAAAGGATTATTATGAATGCAAATGTATTAGCTCAAATTCAATCTACATTAAAAACTTTAGGCGTGAAAGCTGATGAAAAAGAAATCTACGAAAAAATCAATGCAAAAAAGTTAAAATTAATATGGCTACATTTTAGTGAATGCACAGGCTGTAGTGAGAGCTTTATTAGAAGTGAGAGTATTGGTCTTGATGATTTGATTTTTGATTTTATAGATTTAATCTATCACGAAACTTATATGGCAGCTAGCGGATTTTTAGCTGAAGATTTATTAGAAATTAAAGAGCCATTTTTATTAGTAGTTGAAGGTGCTATTGCTAGTAATGAGTTTTATACAAGTGGTGCTCCAGCTCACTCTGCTTTACATAAATTAAAAGAATTAACTAATCGTGCAAGTTGTGTTTATGCTGTAGGTTCATGCTCATCTTATGGTGGTATTCAAGCAGCTAAGCCAAATCCTACTAATTCTATTAGTATTGAAGATATTTTAAAAGATGCTGTATTAATTCCTGGCTGCCCTCCAAGTGAGAGTAATATCATTGCTAGTATTTTACATTTTGCGTTTTTTGATAAAGCTCCTGCATTAGATGATAATAATCGTCCTGCTTTTGCTTATTCAAAATGCTTACACGATATGTGCGAAAGGAAAATAGCTTTTGAGAGTGGGGAATTTGTTGAAGAATTTGGAGATGAAGCAGCTAAATCGGGTGCTTGTTTGTTTAAAGTAGGGTGTAAAGGACCATATACTTTTAATAATTGTCCTAAGACAAAGTTCAATGCTAAAACTTCTTGGCCAGTTCAAGCAGGACATGGCTGTATTGCCTGTAGCGAAAGAGATTTTTGGGATAATTACGGCGTTTATGAACAATCACTCGCTAGTTCTTACGCACAAACTAAAAGAGCAAGGTGTTATGATGATTTAGCTAGATTTAATAAGGGCGATGAGGTTGTTGTAAGAGATGATGGGATTTATATTAATAATGAATTATCAGCTTTTTTAGAATTTGAAAGTAAAAATCACGCAGAATTATTAAATAAAAACAAATTAGGTGCTAAGTTATTAGCAAATTATAAAGAAAAATTTGGCTTAAATCTTGAAGGAGATAGCGAGATTTTAAATACTTTTAGTGGTATTTTAATAAGCTCGGCAAATATTTTAGGACTTAAATTAAGCTTAACTGAACTTCTTGATTTAGCTAATAAATATGAAATAGGAATTGCTAGTGGGCTTGATTTTAAATTAGCTAAAAAACCTATTTTAATGGATGTTAGTAAGTCTTTTAGATTGATTTTGATATATCGTTTAGGCGGACTTGATGATATTGCAATTTTGTTTGGTGTTGTTGATAGTATTGCTTCAATGATAGCGAAATCTTTAAAAATGCTAGAGTGTAAGAGTGTAAAGTTTGAAGGAGAATTATTCAAACATCAAATATTAGTTGATAGATTGAATTATCACTTAAGAAATTTCTAAGAATTTGAATTAAGAATTTATTTCTTAATTCTTATAAATATTTATCTAAATTATCTTTATATTTTAGGCTTAATCTTAAATAAAGTTCATTTATTTCATTTTTAAATTCTTCGTTTTTATAAGCATTTAAGAAATTGTTTTTATGCAAAATCTCTTTTTTGTTTTCACAATTATCAAGGTATAAATCTTTTAAATAAAGTTTAAGGTATTTGACTAAAAGCTCTAATGCTCTAAATATAAAAATTATTATTGGCTCATTTGAGATTTGCTTTACATTTAATAAAAATTGCGCTTTTAAATTATCAAAATCATACTTTATCAAAGGGCAAGGATGAGATGAAAAATCCTTATAAAATAAATCATATAAGCTAATTGCATTTATATCCAAAACCACCCCATCATCATTAACTAAAGCAAAAAACGGATATAGCTTACAAGCTAAAGGACGAAAAGTGCATAAGCCTTTATAAGAGCATTTGACAAAGCATAAAGTGATTGTTTTTTCGCATTTTAATTTGTAAGCAATACTTGCAACTAGACTTAGATTGGTTTTATCTTTAATGTATTCATACTCGCTTTTTAGCATAGGGATTATTACATTAAAGGGCTTATCTGCATTACAGCAATGCCCGTTGCAAGATTTGTAGCAATCTTTAAAATAAATTATTTCTAATTCTTCAAGCTTTTTGAAAAAACTCATCAATAAAAGGCGTTAAATCATTTTGCATAAAGAAAAAATGATTTCCATTAAAGGTAATTAGTTTTGAGTTTTTGATTAAACCTTGCATTTTGTTTGCTATGCTAAGTGGTGTTGCAGTGTCGCTTTCGCCCCATAATAGCAAGGTTTTTGTGTTGATTTTGCTAATTTCATTTTGATAGTCTTCATCAACTACATTTTTAAAAGTTTCATACATAATAGGGCTTAGCGTAGCACCATCTTTACTAGCTAAAAATTTTCTTATGTTTTTAAATCCTAATTTATTTAAGCATTTTGCAAGAAAGATTTTTAGCTTTACTTTAGGGCTTTTTGGTAGTTTTAACCCAGCACTAGCACATAAAATCAACGCATCATAATCATTCTTACTAGCCATAAGACAAGCAATTTTGCCACCATAAGAATGACCTAGCAAAATATCAACTTTTATATCTAATGCTTTTATAAATTCATTTGTCAAATTAAGATAATCAATAGAGTTAAAAGCATAACTTGGCTCATCACTTCCACCAAATCCTGCAAAGTCTAAAAATATCATTTGCTTACAATGTTTGCTTAAAGATTTTGTGAAAAATTGCTCCATTAGTTCTTTATTAGCACCCCAGCCGTGCATTATTAAAGCTACTTTTTCTCCATTTCCTTGTCTTATTAGATAACTTAGCCCGAGATTTTTTATATTAATTCTTGCCATTTTTTTTGTCCTTATAAATAGCTTCTAAAATTACTAAAGCATTTTGTAATTTTTCATATTCGGCAAGGTTTAGCATAACACATTGGAATTTGTTATTTTTTACTACGAAGACTTTTTTATTTCCTTCAATTTTTTTTAAAATTGCAGAAAAATTACGAACTACATCAGTAGCTGAAAATATCTCATCTTGGCTAAATTTCATATTTTTCCTTTTGTGATTTTAAATAATAAAGCAAAAACTAATCCAAAACCACATTCGCTAAAAATTAGCGAATGTTAGAGTTTTTATTATTTAAATCATATAGGTGTTTAGCCCAAATCGTAATTATACAAAATGCAAAAATTGAACTAAAAAACATCATTAAATTATATAGTTTTGCATCAAGATATAAGGCACATACAAATGCTATTGCAAATAAAATATAACTTGCTTTTTTATAATCAATACTAAGGCAGATTGCTCCTATTAAATTAATTAATATTATTAACATTTGCTCTCCTTAAATTAATAATTAATCCTAAAATTATAAGTAATATAACAAAGTCAAACATCATTGTTATAAATACAAAACCGCTAATACAAATATCAGATATTAATAATGCCAATAAAATAATTAAGCTAATTATCATTAGATTTTTAGTTTTATTTACAAAAATATAGCTAAGAATAATGCTTAATATAAAGCTTATTAAAAATGCAAATTGTTCTACTTGCATATTTTGAGTAAGTTTATTAGTGATAAAATAAATAGCAGTAGCATTTAAAGATGGATAAAACGCTGCATAAGCAATTGCTTTATAAAGTAGATTATCTTTATGTTTTTTACTAGCTAATAATAAAGCTTTGTATATAAATAAGCAAGTAAATATTCCACATAAAAATAAAATAAAATAAAGTTGAAAATCAGCAAACATAACTCTATGAATATTAAAAAATATTTCATAAATTGATGAAAATGCACTTAGTTTGCTTTCTTTTGGAGTTTGTTTTACATTAGCTTCGCTATCAAAAACATAGCTTTTATTACTTTTTGTATTAATTGATGGCATTATATTTTTATCATCATTTAAAGTAATTGCAAATTCTTTTGTGTTTTTATTTAAAACAATTGTTATATTTTTTGTATTTTCTAAATTATTAATAGCCTTGCTAATTAAATTTGTATCAAAAATAAAGCTTTTATCACTATTTGCATTTGCGTTACTTGGTGTTTTTGCTTGTTTAGTGGTAGTTGTGGTAAATAATTTTTCTATATCTTTAATGTAATTTATACCTATTCCACTAAGTGCTAAGATGAATAAAAATGAACCCACAAAAAGTCCAGCAACTATGTGAAAATCAAATAATCTTGCTAAATCATTTTTCACATTAATTTTATTGAAATTCTTTTTATTCCAAATCAAAATCCCACTTATATATAAAAATATTATCCCAGCTGCAAAAATACTAACAATTGCTTCTAAGAAATCTTTAAAACTACCATTAATAGGCAATAATTTATAATGAATGCTAGTTAAAAATTTAGCCCCTAAAGTGCTTGTTTTATTTAGTATATTTTCTCCATCAAAATAGCTTATATTACTTTTTCTTTCGCCTTTTGTTGAATTAGAATTATAATAATTAATCTCATATAAATTATTATAATAACTAGGAGTTTTGATAGATATAAAATCGTAATCTTTATATTTTTCTTGTGCGTAATTAATAGCACTACTTAATCCATTTATATCATTATTTAAGATAGTTTTGCTTTCGTGCAACTTTGGTTGCATATAAAAATCAATTTCATTTCTAAAATAACTAATGGTTCCAAAAAAGGTTATTATAAAAAGTAACCAACAAGCATAAATTCCAATGTAAGAATGTAATTTTCTAAGTGTTTTCATATCTTTCCTAATCTTAGGAATTTCAAATTGAAATTCCTATTGTTTTTAATCATCAAGCACGGTTTTTGTGATAGTTCCGTTATTGTCTATATAAACTTTATAATTGTTATTAAATTTTAGTTTATATCCGTTCCATTCTTTTTCAATTTCCATTAATTTCGCATTTTTTTGATTTTCTTTAGCAATTTTTAAAACATCTTGCATAATGCTATCAGGAATTGGAGAGTATTTTCCATCTATTTCTTTAATATCTCCAGATTTAGAAAAATCAAGTTCAGTTCCATTGCTAAGTTTGATTTCATAAGAATCCCAATCTTTTTCAGCTTTAACTATATTTTCATTTGTAAAATGAGTTTTTACAAAGTCTTGAATGTTTTGTGGTAGTTCGCTTGGATTTATATTTGTATCAGCTAATAAACAGCAACTAATTGCACCTAAAAATAAAAGTTTTTTCATACTTTACTCCTTAAAATGATTTGAATCTTGATACTATCAAAATATTGTAATTTTGATTATACCCCCCCCCGTGTTAATGATTAGCTTTAATTTTATTTAAATAAAAATACAAACTAAGAGCAAAGCAAAACATAATTAAACTCAAAATTTGACCCATAGATAGGCTTAATGCAATAAAGCCTAAATTAAAATCAGGTTCTCTAAAGAATTCACAAATAAATCTAGCTATCCCATACGACATTGCATAAATACAGATTAATTGCCCGTTAAACTTTATTCTCTTTGAAAAAATGTAAATGATAATGAAAATTATTAAACCTTCAGCGAATGCTTCATATAATTGACTAGGGTGTCTTAAGGTATCTCCTACATAAACGCCCCAAGATACATCAGTTGCTCTGCCAAATAGTTCGTGATTTAAAAAGTTTCCAATTCTTCCAAATATATACCCTAATGGCACTGATAATGCTACTAAATCAAGTATTTTAAACATATTTTTTTTATATTTTTTAGAATAAAGATAAGTTGTAATTAATGCACCAACTAATGCTCCGTGATAGCTCATTCCAGCAATTCCTACAAATTCGCCATTTACAAATGGATTAAACATTTGCCAAGGATTGCTTAAATAATATAATTTATCATCGCTATAAACTAAAATATATCCTATTCTAGCTCCTAAGATTATGCCTATTTCTATCCAAACGAAATAATTTTCTATTTCTTTTTTGCTAAAGCCAAAGCGTGGAGCAAATTTTTGTCCTATAAATAATGCAATAAGCAATGCTAATATGTAGCAAAGTGCGTAATAATGTATTTTAAACATTCCTATGCTAAATGCAACTCTATTGGTATTTTCATAAAAATGTTGCCAAAATTCAAGCATTATTATCCTTTTTTAGAATTTCAAAATATATTAAAAACCACTTAGTTTTTTGCAAGATATTTGATTACCTAAATTACAAGATTTTTCTAAGAATTTTTTACTTAATTTAAATTTACCCATATTTAAATAAGCATTAGCTCCAGCAAAACAAGCTTCTTCATAGCCTTTATTGCAAGTTTGCTCTAAAAGATTGAATGCTTTTTTTGTGTCATTATTTTCTAAATGCACACTTGCTTCAAATATGCAAGCATTAAAGAAATTTTTGTTACAAGCAATGTGAGCGTATTTAATAGCGTTTTCTTTATCTAAAAATCCTTTATAGTATCTAGCAGTTGCATAACAAGAGTTTTGATTATTTTCGTTATCACATTGAGCTTTTATAATTTTTAGTGCTTTTGTTGAGTTTTGTTCGTAATTTAATACAAGCTTAGTGCAAGCTAATTCAAAATGATTTTGACAAGCAAGTCTTAAGGCATTAAAAATCGTATAATCATCATCACTAAAAGTAGAAATTGTATAACAAGCTGCCATATTTTTTGCCTTGCATTCATCGTTTATATAGTCTTTTGCTTCTTTTATGTAAGTTATTTTATTTATATTATTTGCTTCATCACAGCCTTTAAAATCATTATTACTACAAGCACTAATTTTTGATAAATATTCATTAACTTTTGCTAAATCAAGAGCGATTTGTGCTTCATTTGCATAAACAAATATTGAAAATATAAGTATTATTAATTTTTTCATATTTACTCCTTAAGGTTTTAGTGTATTGAATTTTAGATAATTTTAATGATTTTTTCTAAAAAAATAAAATATTTAAGGAAAATTTCAGAATATTTTAGGTTGAATAACGCAAATATTTTACAAAAGGAGTTTTTAAATGAGTGTTTTATCATTTGTCTTAACAAACAATTTATTTACAAGCTTCTTCTTCCATCATGCCTTAGGGCATTGAGACTTCATAATACTTTTTTTATCATATTATTTTTTATATTTTAAACATTTAAACAAAATTAATTTAAAGGAAAATTTATGTTAACAAACCCTGTTTTAATAAGCGTTTTTATAATGCTTGGACTATGTCTATTAAGATTTAATGTATTTTTGGCTATTTTAGTTTCTGGACTAATAGCAGGACTTATGAGTGTTAGTTTTGATGATAATATTTTAGTAGTATTAAAAAATATTATGAATACATTCATAAGTGGTATGAGTGGCAATTTGCAAACCTCACTTAGCTATGTTTTAGTAGGTGCTTTAGCGGTTGCTGTATCTAGGACTAATTTAACTGCTTATTTAGTTAATTTCATTAGTAAAAAGATGTCAGATAAAAGAATTTTATTGCTATTTTCTTTAGCTATAATTTCAAGCTTTTCTCAGAATTTAATTCCAATTCACGTAGCATTTATTCCGATTTTAATCCCACCAATGTTAAGTCTATTTAATAAGCTTAAAATTGATAGGCGTGCTGTAGCTTGTGCGGTAACATTTGGGCTTACAACGCCTTATATGACTTTACCTGTGGGATTTGGTCTTATATTCCAAGATATAATTACTCAATCGCTAAATGATAATGGAGTAAAAGTTACTCAAAGTGATGTTGCTGGTGTTGTTTGGCTTATGTTTTTTATAATGTTTTTTGGTCTTCTTGCTTCGTTTATTTATTATAGAAAACCTAAAGCATATCAAGAGCTTGAAACAAAATATGAAAACTTAGATAATATTAGTTTTGGTAAAAAAGAACTAATGGTAATGATAGGTTTATTAATTACTTTAACTACTCAAATACTTGTTGGTTCTTTACCACTTTCGGCTTTACTTGGCTTTTTATTTATTTGTGTAAGCGGTGGAGTTGAGTATAAAAAAATTGATGAAGTGTTTTTAGGCGGCTTTTCTTTAATGGGTTATGTGGCATTTATTATGTTAATTGCTTGTGGTTTTGGAGCTGTTTTACAAAGCACAGGAGCTATTAAAGAAATAGTTGATTTTACTTTAAGTATTACTACTAATAAATTAATAATAGCGTTTGGAATGATGTGTATAGGATTATTAATTACTCTTGGAATTGGAAGTTCGTTTGGAACGGTTCCTATTATTGCGACTTTATTTGTGCCAATTTGCACGGCTTTAGGTTTTAGTGCTGAAAGTATTATTTTCATCATTGCTTGTGCTGGTGCAGTTGGAGATACAGGTAGCCCTGCTAGTGAAGCAACTTTAGGAATTACCGTTGGGCTTAATGCCGATAATCAAAGTGATCACATAAAAGATGTATGTATCCCTACATTTATATTCTATAATATACCTTTAGTAGTAGGTGGTGCTTTAATAGCTTATTATTTATAATTTGCCTTATTTTAGGCAAGTTATTTTAAACAACTGCTTTTGCGGTTGTTTATTTTTAAATATATTAATCTTATAAATTTATATAATTTCTTAAAGTATTTAAATTCCACAAGAAAAAACATTAAAACATATTTTATAAAAAGAATAATTAAAATGGTGACCCCGATTGGACTTGAACCAACGACTTTTACCATGTCAAGGTAACACTCTACCACTGAGTTACGGGGTCATTGTGTATAATTTTAGCAATATTTTGTGAATAAATTATTTTTTTCTTGACATTTTAAAAAAGTTAATATATAATGCGACCTTTCTTATAAAACATTTTCGGGGTGTAGCGCAGTCTGGTTAGCGCACTTGGTTTGGGACCAAGGGGCCGAAGGTTCGAATCCTTTCACCCCGACCACTTCTTTATTATTTCATTTATGGTGAGTGTAGCTCAGTCGGTTAGAGCATCAGATTGTGGTCCTGAGGGTCGTGGGTTCGATTCCCATCACTCACCCCACTTTTTTAAAAAATCATATTTTAGTTTTGTTGCGTTAGTAGCTCAATGGATAGAGCAACAGACTTCGGATCTGTAGGTTGTGGGTTCGACTCCTACCTAGCGTACCACTTTATATTTTTTCGCTAATTATTTAAGTATTATTTTTTAACCATATTCATAAATGTTGTAGTTTTATTATTAAATGCCAATGGTATATTTTTTGGAATAATCACAAATAAAATTAGATATTGAAATTAAATAAGTATAAAAATTAAAATATAAAAACATAATTTTGTAGCAATATTTTACAATCAACTTAGATTTTTATAATGCTAAAGTTTGAATTATTGTAATTATTTATATAAGAATATTGCATAGTAATCATTACTAGATATTTTGTGTATAAAACTTAATATTATTTTTTTTAGAATTTAAATTAAGCGAAAGGAGATTTTTAATCTCCTTGATGATAATTTTTTTCTAATTCTATCTCTTCATCTTGAGTGTTGTTTTTAGCCCATTCACACATCGCATCTCTTAGCATTAAATACTTTTTCTTAGACAATTTTTCATTTTCACTTAATTCTCTATCTTCAAGTAATTTAATTTGAAAGAATGTATCATCTTTTTTTGAATACTTTAAAAAGAAATCAACATAATCAAAATAATCCTTATTGCTCTCATAGTTAATAATTTCTTCAATATAAATAGTAGGCCCAAAACCCATATGATTTTGACTAAAATTACCAAAACCTGCCGAATACTCCACCTTAAATGTCATTTGCTCTCCCCATATTTTAATAAAAACTCTTCATACGTGCCAACAAAATCAATAAGCTCACCATTGTTTAAATACCAAATTCTATTTGCATAAGAATTGATTAATTCCCTATCGTGGCTTATACAAATTGCTACTCCATCGTATTCATAAAGTGCTTCACCAAGAGAAATAATAGCTTCAAGGTCAAGATGGTTATTTGGCTCATCAAGCAAGATAAAATTACCCCTTTCAAGCATAATTTTACTCAACATCAATCTGTGCTTTTCACCACCGCTTAAATCTTTTGCCATTTTTTCTTGATCGGTTCCGCTAAAGAGCATTCTACCTAAGCATTTGCGAATTTCATCAATATCTTTATGTTTTTCGCTAATTAAATAGTCATATAGTTTCAAATTTTCACAAATTTTACTTGAGGTATCTTGTGGGAAGTAACTAGGTTCAATTGTAGCACCCATTTTTACCTCTCCATTATCAGGAGAAATTTCATTCATTATAATCTTTGCTAGTGTGCTTTTTCCGGCTCCACTTGCTCCAATTATTGCTATTTTATCACCTTTATTTACTTTAAGATTTAAGTTTTTAAATAGTTGCTTATCATAAGCTTTACTTATATTGTTTAGTTCTAAAACTTCATTACCAATTTCTCTATTACATCTAAATAAAATTGATGGGTCACGCCTACTTGAAATCTCTATTTCGCTTACATCAAGTTTTGCTAAGTTTTTTGCACGACTTGTTGCTTGTCTTGCTTTAGAAGCGTTTGCGCTAAAACGAGCTATAAATTTTTCTAAAGCTTCTTTTTCTTTTAAATTCTTAGCAAGACTTGCTTCTTTTTGTCTTTTAATAAGTGTGCTTTGCATATACCAATCATCGTAATTTCCTGCAAATTCACGAATTTGTTTGAAATCTACATCAAGCATTCTTGTGCAAATACTATTTAAGAAAAATCTATCGTGAGAAATTACAACCATTGTTCCATCGTGGCGTTTTAGTTCATTTTCTAGCCAATTAATAGCGTCTAAATCAAGGTTATTCGTAGGCTCATCTAAAAATAACACATCAGGTTTAGCAAATAATACTTGTGCGATTAGAACTTTAAATTTATCACTTGTTTGAACATTTTTCATAAGTTCATCATAATTATGAAGATTTAAAGAGCTTAATATTTTTTCACATCTAGTATCGTATTCATAATTTGGGTCTTCTTCTGCACAAATCATTTCAAGTTCGCTTAAGCGATTATTTATTTCATCGGTATAATCCGTGCAAGTTGCATATATATTTTCTTTTTCTTTTACTGCATTATAAAGTCTTTTGTTTCCATATAAAACTGCATCTTTTAAACTAAATTCTTCATACGCAAATTGATTTTGCTCTAACACGCCGTATCTTACGCCATTTTCAAAACTAACTTCTCCGCTAGTTGCTTCAAGTTCTCCTGCTATAATTTTTAAAAATGTTGATTTTCCAGCCCCGTTTGCACCGATAAGTCCATATTTTTCGCCTCTTTTTAAGCTTAAATTTACATTTTCAAATAATAATCCCGTAGGGTATCTCATAGTAAGAGATTTGATTTCTACCATTTTTTATCCTTTTTTTATATAATCGTTTCTTTAAAATTTACAAAAGGCTCTACAATCAATGAACTCATTTTTAAGTGAATTAATAATTTCTTTGCCTAGTGCTACTTTTATTTTAGAGATATTAGCACTTATTATTGCACTTTACTTTAAAAAATACAACATAATATCGGTATGTATTTTATTAATAAGTTCTAAAATGATTTATTTATTTTCAGCAAATTATCAAACTCATATTTATGTAAGTTTGTTTATGCCTTTTGCTTTTGCGCTTTTAGTATCTTTAAAAAAAGAGTATGATACTATAAAATGCTTATTACCTATTAGTTTTGTTTTTATTTTATACATAGTATTAGGTATATTTTTATCTCAAAATACTAGCTTTGCATTAAATTCTACTAATAAATTTTTATTTTCAAATTCTTTTATCACTGATTTAGGCTTAGTGTTTTTTCTAGTATTTTTAGTGTATTTATTGATATTAAGATTTTTTATATTTTTTGAAAAAACATTAATTTTTGCGTATATTGGAGCTTATTTTGAATTTATGTTTTTTAAAACTCTTGAAAAAACAGATGTTGGGTTTTTTGAATTTGCTTCTTTAATATTTTTAATCTCTATATTTCTTGAAGGGTATAAATTAGCATTTTTTGATGCTTTAACTCAAGTTTTAAATAGAAGAGCTTATGATAGAACTAGGCTTATTGCTAATGATGTAATAGCGGTATGTGATATAGATTTTTTTAAAAAAGTTAATGATACTTATGGTCATGATGCTGGTGATTTTATATTAAAAAATGTAGCTAAGATATTAAAAGCTAATGTAGATAAAGTTTATAGATTTGGCGGAGAAGAATTTGTAATCGTATATAAAAATCAAGACTTTAAAAATTGTGTAACAAAATTAGATAATATAAGAGAAAATATAGAAAAAGAAATATTTAAATTTAATGAAAAAATTATAAAAGTTACTATTAGTATTGGAGTTGAAATGGTAGAAGATGATAAAATAAAAGCCTTTAAAAACGCTGATGCTAAGTTATATAAAGCAAAAAATTCAGGAAGAAATAGAGTAATATATGAGTAGTGAAAGTAAAAAAGCAACAATTCAAGAATATATAAAAGGCTGGGGGCCTGAATTAGAAATAGGTATTGATGTGGTTGATGAAGAACATAAAATGTTCTTTGAATTAATAGAGCAAGTATTTGAAGCAGCTAATAGTGGTTATAAAGAATTTGAATCTGTATTTCAAGTGGTTTTAAGTCATATTGCTTGGCATTTTAAAAATGAAGAAGATTATATGAAAAGTATGGCTATATATACAAAATATGTAGAAACCCACAGAGATATTCACTCGCAGTGTATATCACAATTAGGTAAGATGAGAGATGCAGTGTTAAAGCAAAATAGTGAAGATGATATGGTATATCAAAAAGAACTTGCAATTAACTTGGCTTATTTTGTTAAAAATTGGCTGATTTTTCATATAGTTGGAGAAGATTATAAAATAGCTAAACAAATTAAATTTATAGAAGCTGGTAATAGTCCTCAAAGAGCATTTGAGATGATAAATGAAAAGATGGATAAAAATATAGAAATTCTAACTATTACTTTATCAAATCTTTTAAAAATTTATGAGATTAGAAACGAGAAATTATTAGAAATTGAAGCAGATATTAAATCAAGTCTTAACAAAAAAGAAAAACAACTGCAAGAACAAATTCAAGAAAATAAGAAAAAATCAATTACAGATGAATTAACAGGATTATTTAATAGGCGACAGGCTATGTTTGTATTAAATAATATATGGAATGAATATCAAGACCCAACCTGTGCTATTATTCAATTAGATTTAGATAAGTTTAAAGAAGTTAATGATACTTATGGACACCATGCAGGAGATTTGGTTTTAAAACAATTTTCAAATGCTGTTAAATATTTTTTTGATACTAATGAATTATGTAATAAGTATAAGTATAACGATAGAGATAGCATACACTTTTGCCGTTTAGGTGGTGATGAATTTTTAGTAATATTACAAAAATATTCTTTAGATGAAGCAGTGGCAATTGCAAATGCTTTACACGCAGTAGTAAATGGTATAGAAGTATTAGACGAGCATAAAAAAGTGATTTGGAAAGGTAGCACAAGTATTGGTGTAGCTTGTAGAAATGCTGATAATAGAGATTTTGAATCAGTATTAAAAGCTGCTGATGCTTATTTATATAAAGCAAAAGAAGATGGTAGAAATTGCGTTCGCTCTATGTTACACGAGATAGGGGGGGGGTATTTCTAGCAGAGTATTTATGAATTAATACCGCTAGTGGAATTTAAAATTAAGAATTTAGAATGCTTTTTTAAATTCTTAATTTTTTTTAAAAAAATTTTCAAACTTTAAGAATAATTTAAGCTTAAAGAGATAGAATACGAGCTTTATTTCACAAATCAAAACTTAAACAGAGCATTTAAGCTAAATGTTCTTTCTAGGTTTTATTTAATTTAATTCTATGTTTATATATAGTTTCTAACCTAGTGTTATTTTATTTATCAATGTTAAGAGTCACAAGCAAGTAA